>NZ_JASCPK010000122.1:0-17317 GCF_029959385.1 Pseudomonas sp. PS01303 | reverse complement strand
GAGCCTGCTCGCGATAGCAATTCATCAGTCACTGTTGTGGTGACTGATACACCGCTATCGCGAGCAGGCTCACTCCTACAAGGGAAATGTGCTGTTAATGGATTTTTCACAGGGCTTCGACAGCCGCCTCATGAATCTGCTTCTAGACTCTCCTTATAAGCCGGACAACCGGCTCAGGAGAGTGCGATGTGGCGGTGTGCGGGTTTGCTGGGGGTTTTGCTGTTCGTGAGCGGTTGCCAGACCACCCACGATGATTTGATCGCCAAAGGCTACCCACCGGCCTTTGCCGACGGTTTCGATGACGGTTGCGTCAGTGGTCGCCAGGCTGCCGGTTCGATCAGCGGCGAATTCCGCAAAAACGTCCCGCGCTATCTCAAAGACAAGCAATACGCCGAAGGCTGGACGGACGGCTTCCGCCAATGTCAGGCGATGCTCGAAAACAAGGATCGCGACGAGTACCGTAATGAGCATTGGGACGAACGCGAGCGCGCCTGGCAGCAGCAAAAAGATCAGGACGCCGCGCGGGCTTACCGCTCGCCCTAGGTCGCTCCCAGACATCCAGTGAAACCAAATGCCTGCGAGCATGGCCCAAACCTCATACGAGGAGGAACCCATGAGCCGTGCTTTCGTCAACGAAGACAACGCCGCCGCACAAGCCGATCAACCGGTTGAACGGCAGGTCAGTGAGCAGCCCAATTACGTCACGTCACAAGGCTTGGCGCAGTTGCAGGCGAGAGTCGCCGAACTGCAAACCCAACACGCCGAGCAATCGGCCAAAGGTGAGCAGGCCGACAAACAACGGCTGGCCGACCTGCAAAGGGATTTGCGTTATTTCAATCAGCGCTTGAGCAGTGCGCAAGTCGCCGTCGCCGCAACGTCCAGAGACAAAGTGCAGATCGGCAGTTGGGTCACCTACGCGGATGAGCACGACACAGAACGCCGCGTGCAACTGGTCGGCGAAGATCAGGCCGATGCCGCCAAAGGCCTGATCAATTGGGGTTCACCGCTGGGCCGGGCGCTGCTCGGTGCCCGGCTCAACGACGAGGTGCTGTGGCAGCGCCCCGCCGGCGATCAAGTGATTGAAGTGATCCGCATCGAACCGGCTTAAACCACACCCTGCGCCAGCATCGCGTCGGCGACTTTGACGAAACCGGCGATGTTCGCGCCTTTGACGTAATTGATCCGCCCATTTTCTTCGCCGTAATGCACGCAAGCGTGGTGGATCGACTGCATGATCGCGTGCAGCTTGCTGTCCACCTCACCCGCCGTCCACAGCAGACGCATGGCGTTCTGCGACATCTCCAGACCACTCACCGCGACACCGCCGGCATTGGACGCCTTGCCCGGCGCGAAGAGAATGCCGGCCTCGATAAAGATATCCACAGCCTCCAGCGTGGTCGGCATGTTCGCGCCCTCAGCGACGCATACGCAGCCATTGCGCAGCAGCGTGCGCGCGGCTTCGGCGTCGAGTTCGTTCTGCGTGGCGCACGGCAATGCGATATCGCATGGCAGCGACCACGGCAACTGACCGGCGCGGAATTCCAGGCCGAACGCTGAGGCCAATTCGCTGATACGTCCGCGTTTGACGTTTTTCAGCTGCAGCAGCGCCGACCACTGTTCTTCGCTCAGGCCCGCCTCGCAATACAGCGTGCCTTCGGAGTCGGACAGCGAAATCACCTTGCCGCCCAGATCCATCACTTTGCGCGCGGCGTATTGCGCGACGTTGCCGGAACCGGAGATCGCCACGCGTTTGCCTTCCACGGTTTGCTCGCGACGTTTGAGCATTTCTTCCGCGAAGTACACACAACCGAAACCGGTGGCTTCCGGACGAATCAGGCTGCCGCCGTAGGTCATGCCTTTGCCGGTCAGCACGCTGCTGAACTGGTTGCTCAGGCGTTTGTACTGGCCGAAGAGGAAACCGATCTCGCGCGCCCCGACACCGATGTCACCGGCCGGCACATCAACGTCGGCGCCGATGTGACGATACAACTCGCTCATGAACGCCTGGCAGAAACGCATGACTTCGGCGTCGCTCTTGCCCTTCGGATCGAAATCCGAACCGCCCTTGCCGCCGCCCATGGGCAACGAGGTCAGAGAGTTTTTGAAGGTCTGTTCGAAGGCGAGGAATTTCAGCACGCCCATGTTCACCGACGGATGGAAACGCAAACCGCCCTTGTACGGGCCGATGGCGCTGTTCATCTGGATGCGGAAACCGCGATTGACCTGCACTTTGCCTTGATCGTCGACCCACGACACGCGGAACACCACGGCACGCTCCGGCTCGCAGATGCGTTCCAGAATTCCCGAGGTCAGGTAGTGCGGATTGGCTTCGAGAAATGGCCACAGGCTGCGCAGGACTTCTTCGACGGCCTGGTGAAATTCGGGCTGATCCGGGTCGCGTTTTTTCAGGCGGGCGAGGAAGGATTCGACGGATTCGATCATGGGGAAAGTCTCGGCAAATTTATTATCGTTGGAAGAGATTGGGCCGGACTGTAACAAACCAATTGCGCACAGGAATAGAGCGAAATGTCGCGGATATGAAATCAAATGGTGCACAGGATATAAATCAGGCAGATTTTTGGCTCTGATTTGCACCTGAATGGGGAGATAAAATTAGATTGATGCACCAACAGCTATACCGCTATCGCGAGCAGGCTCACTCCTACAAGGGGAATGCATTTCAAATGTAGGAGTGAGCCTGCTCGCGATGGCCACACCTCGGTTCCCCTGAAAAAACCCGGGCAAAAAAAACGGAGCCCAAAGGCTCCGCTTTTTATGCAACCAACCCGAATCAGGCCAGTTTCTTGTGACGTACCCGGTGTGGCTGGGCAGCTGCTTCGCCGAGGCGTTTCTTGCGATCCGCTTCGTACTCGGTGTAGTTGCCTTCGAAGAAGATCGCTTGCGAGTCGTCTTCGTACGCGAGGATGTGTGTCGCCACGCGGTCAAGGAACCACCGATCGTGAGAGATCACAATTGCAGCGCCCGGGAAGTCCAGCAGGGCTTCTTCCAGGGAACGCAGGGTTTCAACGTCGAGGTCGTTGGACGGTTCGTCGAGCAGCAGGACGTTACCGCCCTCCTTCAGGGTCAGCGCGAGGTGCAGACGACCGCGCTCACCACCGGACAGATCCTTGACGAACTTCTGCTGATCGCCGCCCTTGAAGTTGAAGCGACCGACGTAAGTGCGCGACGGGATCTCGTAGTTGCCGATGCGGATCTGGTCGGAACCGTCGGAAATCTGCTGGAACACAGTCTTGCTGCCGTCGAGGTCGTCGCGGCTCTGATCGACGCAAGCCAGTTGCACGGTTTCGCCGACTTCGATGCTGCCCGAATCCGGTTGCTCCTTGCCCATCAGCATGCGGAACAGGGTCGATTTACCGGCACCGTTACCGCCGATCACACCGACGATGGCGCCCTTCGGCATCGAGAACGACAGGTTGTCGATCAACACGCGATCGCCGTAGCCCTTGGTGACGTTCTTGAATTCGATGACCTTGTCGCCCAGACGCGGGCCGGCCGGGATGTAGATCTCGTTGGTTTCGCTGCGCTTCTGGAATTCCTGCGATTGCATTTCTTCGAAGCGTTGCAGACGTGCCTTGGATTTCGACTGGCGGGCTTTCGCGCCTTTGCGCACCCACTCCAATTCTTCCTTCATGGCTTTTTCGTGCGCCGACTGCTGCTTGGATTCAGCGGCCAGACGATCGGACTTGGCTTCAAGCCAGCCCGAGTAGTTGCCTTCGTACGGAATGCCCGCGCCGCGGTCGAGTTCCAGAATCCAGCCAGCGACGTTGTCGAGGAAGTAACGGTCGTGCGTGATCGCTACCACGGTGCCCGGGAAGTCGTGCAGGAAGTGCTCCAGCCACGCAACGGAATCGGCGTCCAAGTGGTTGGTTGGTTCGTCGAGCAGGAGCATGTCCGGGGCGGACAGCAGCAAGCGGCACAGGGCCACACGACGTTTTTCACCACCGGAGAGGAATTCGACCTTGGCGTCCCACGCTGGCAGACGCAGCGCGTCGGCGGCGACTTCCAGTTGGCGATCAAGGTTGTGACCATCGCTGGCTTGCAGGATCGCTTCGAGCTTGGCCTGTTCAGCCGCCAGTTTGTCGAAGTCGGCATCTTCTTCAGCATAAGCCGCGTAGACCTCGTCCAGGCGAGCCTGAGCGTTCTTGATCACGCTGACCGCTTCCTCGACCACTTCACGCACGGTCTTGGTCGGATCAAGTTGTGGCTCTTGCGGCAGATAACCGATGTTCAGTTCCGGCATCGGGCGCGCTTCGCCTTCGAACTCGGTGTCGACGCCGGCCATGATTTTCAGCAGCGTGGACTTACCCGAACCGTTGAGGCCGAGCACGCCGATCTTGGCGCCGGGGAAGAACGACAGCGAAATGTTTTTGAGGATTTCCCGCTTCGGCGGAACAACTTTGCCCAGCCGATGCATGGTGAAGACGTATTGAGCCATGGAGAACCTTGGGTCAGTGACAGATGAATGATTGCAGCGCGGGCGATGCCCGGCCAGACCATGCGCGTCGTTCACTTGATGGTTATCAATGCGTGCGCGCTGAAAAAGTCTGAGTCTAGGAGCTGGAACGCTCCCGCGTAACCGGCAAAGCTACCTTAATGACCGGTGGCAGTCCAGCCGAGCGGGGCTGGCACTTCGCCACAACTCAAGGCATGCTAGCCGCCCTTTGGGCGTCCGGCTTATAGTGCACGTCGCGCCAGTCCAGCCAGACCGCAGGATTACAGCTTGTCCAATGTCACTCCGCCAGCCTCTGTGAGCAGCACCCCTCCGGCGCCCGGCTCACCCCTGCGCGGGACATTAAAGGGTGCGCTGGCGACTTTGGTGCTGTTGCTGCTGGCGTTGCTGTTCTGGCAACTGCTCGATCAACTGCGCGAGACCCAGAAAAACCAGCGCCAGTACACCATCGACTACACCGCCGACCTCGCTTCACAAGTCAGCCTGAACATGGCGCTGAACGCGCAAATCGCTCTCAACCTGCTACCGATCGTCGAGCAACCGCAAACCGCCGACGAACAGCAGGCGCTGCTGCGCAAACTTCAGCAATCGCTGCCGGATCTGCGCAGCATGGCGTTGCTCAGTCCTTCCGGGCGAATCCTCAGCGACAGCGCCGCCGACAGTCACGACGCCGATTACCTCACCGAACTGGTTCGGCGCAGTCGTGCTCAAGCGCACTACTTCAGCAACGCTGATGACGGCTCGGTGGTGCATCTGTTGCTGCATCAGGCCAGCGGCAGTTCGCGCGGTTATTGGGCGCTGCGCCTGACGCCGACGTTTTTCGATTCGCTGACCAAACAGGGCGAAACCGGCCTGCGCCCTTTGTGGCTGGTGGAAAACCGCATCAACCATCAGATCGTCAGTCGCGATAAAGCGTTGCCCTCGGCCAAGCCCAGCGTGCTTTCCCCTGACGATCTGGCCGACACGGTGCTGACTGTGCCGCTGAGCAGCAGCGACTGGCAGTTGCGCGGTCTGTTCGACCGTCAGCGCGTGCTCGAAGAATTGCTCCCGGCGTTTATCGGCAAATGCCTGCTCGGTCTGGCTTTCTCGCTGCTGCCGGTGATCGCGCTGTTGAACATGCGCCGCCGTCAGCGCCAGTTGCATGAAGGTCGCCGGCGCTATCAGGATATTTTCGAAGGCACCGGCGTTGCGTTGTGTGTGCTCGATCTGTCTGGCCTGAAACAGGTTTTCGAGAAAGCGCAGATCCAGACCAGCGACCAGCTCAAGGCCTGGCTCGACCAACCGGCGCAACGCCAGCAATTGCTGCAAGAGTTGCGTGTCACCGAGGTCAACCAGGTCGCGTTGCAACTGCTCAACGTCAATTCCTGCGAACAAGCGTGGCAACTGTTGATCGACGGTCATCCGCACCGTCAGTGCGCGATCGGCAATCAAATCCTCGACGCCGTGCTGCAACAGCAAAAGCAGCTGGAACTGGAAATCAAACTGGCGGACATCAATGGCCGCGATCAACACCTGTGGATGGTCTTGCGCCTGCCGACCGAGCAGCACGATTACACGGCGGTGATCCTCAGCATCAACGACATCACCAGCCGCAAACTGGTCGAGCTGTCGTTGCTGGAGCGCGAAGGGTTCTGGTCGGACGTGGTGCGCACCGTGCCGGATCATCTGTATGTGCAGGACGTGATCAGCCAGCGGATGATTTTCAGCAACCACCACCTCGGGCAGACCCTCGGCTACAACCGCACCGAATTGCACCAGATGGGCGAGTATTTTTGGGAAATCCTTCTGCACCCGGAAGACGCCGATTATTACCACCGCTCGCGCCAATCCCAGCGCCATGCCGGTTACAGTCAATTACTGCAATGTCAGCTGCGCTTCCGCCATCGCGACGGTAACTGGCGGCGCTTTGATATTCGCGAACAGGCACTGGCGCGCGACAAGCACGATCAGGTCACGCGGATCATCGGCGTGGCCAAGGACATCACCGAGCAGATTGAGGCCAGCGAGTCCCTGCGCGACAGCGAGCAGCGTTATCGCATGCTCGCCGAAAGCATCAGCGACGTGATTTTCTCCACCGACAGCAAGCTCTCGCTGAACTACGTCAGCCCGTCGGTGCAGGCGGTGCTGGGCTTTGATGCCGAGTGGATTTTTCAGAATGGCTGGCAATCGATCATTGCCAACCCGCAGCAATTGAGCGGCATCTACACGCTGATGGATCGGGTCAGCAAATCGCTGAATAAACCCGAGCAACTGGCGCTGTTGCGCAGTCAGGTGCAGACGCAATTGTTCCTGTTCGACTGTCTGCGCGCCGATGGCCGCAAGATTCCAATCGAACTGCGTCTGGTCTTGGTCTGGGATGAGCATGGCGGTTTTGAAGGCGTGCTCGGGGTCGGTCGCGACATCAGCCAGCAGCGCCGCGCCGAAAAAGACCTGCGCATGGCTGCCACCGTATTCGAACACTCGACCTCGGCGATCCTGATCACCGACCCGGCCGGTTACATCGTTCAGGCCAACGAAGCATTCAGTCGCGTCAGCGGTTACGCGGTCAGCGAAGTGCTCGACCAGTTGCCGAACATGCTCACGGTCGACGAACAGCAGGACGCGCATCTGCGTTACGTGCTCAAGCAATTGCATCAGCACAGCACCTGGGAAGGCGAAGTCTGGATGAAACGCCGCAATGGCGAGCATTATCCGGCGTGGGTTGGCATTACTGCGGTGCTCGACGACGAAGGCGATCTGGCCAGTTACGTGTGTTTCTTCAGCGACATCAGCGAGCGTAAGGCCAGCGAACAGCGCATCCACCGCCTCGCTTATTACGACGCCCTGACCCACTTGCCGAACCGCACGCTGTTCCAGGATCGCCTGCACACGGCGCTGCAATCGGCGGAGCGGCAGAAGTCGTGGGTGGTGCTGATGTTCCTCGACCTCGACCGTTTCAAACCGATCAACGACTCCCTCGGTCACGCTGCCGGTGACCGCATGTTGAAAGACATGGCCACGCGCCTGCTGGCCTGCGTCGACAACGACGACACCGTCGCGCGCATGGGCGGCGATGAATTCACCTTGCTCCTGCAACACCGTTCCAGCCGCGAACTGGCACTGAACCGGGCGATTCATGTGGCCGAGCAGATTCTCGCCAGCCTGGTGCGACCGTTTGTGCTGGAAGGCCGCGAGTTTTTTGTCACCGCAAGTATCGGCATCGCCCTGAGTCCGCAGGATGGCAACGAACTCAGCCAGTTGATGAAGAACGCCGACACCGCGATGTACCACGCCAAGGAACGTGGCAAGAACAACTTCCAGTTCTATCAGGCCGACATGAACGCCAGTGCGCTGGAGCGTCTGGAGCTGGAAAGCGATTTGCGCCACGCCTTGGAGCAGGACGAATTCGTCCTGTATTACCAGCCGCAATTCAGCGGCGACGGCAAACGCCTGACCGGCGCCGAAGCCCTGCTGCGCTGGCGTCACCCGCGTCGTGGACTGGTGCCGCCGGGGGATTTCATTCCGGTGCTGGAAGAACTCGGTCTGGTGGTCGACGTTGGCGATTGGGTGATCAGCGAAGCCTGCCGCCAACTGAAGACCTGGCACCAGAACCGTGTGCGCGTGCCGAAGGTGTCGGTGAACATTTCCGCGCGGCAGTTCTCCGACGGCCAACTCGGCACGCGGATCGCCACGATCCTGCGCGAAACCGGCCTGCCGCCGGCGTGTCTGGAACTGGAGCTGACCGAAAGTATTCTGATGCGCGAAGTCAGCGAGGCGATGCAGATTCTCGCCGGGCTGAAAAACCTCGGCCTGAGCATTGCGGTCGATGACTTCGGCACCGGTTATTCATCGCTGAACTACCTCAAGCAGTTCCCGATCGATGTGCTGAAGATCGACCGCACGTTTGTCGACGGTTTGCCATCCGGTGAGCAGGACGCGCAGATTGCCAGGGCGATCATTGCTATGGCGCACAGCCTGAATCTGGCGGTGATTGCTGAGGGTGTGGAAACCCATGAGCAACTGGATTTCCTGCGTGAACATGGTTGCGACGAAGTTCAGGGTTATCTATTCGGGCGGCCGATGCCGGCGAGCCGGTTTGAGGCGCAGTTCAGCAATGATGCGTTGTTCATGTTCGACTGAACATCGACGGCGCGGCATTCGCGAGCAGGCTCGCTCCCACAGGGGGACGGATTGCAAATGTGGGAGCGAGCCTGCTCGCGAAGAGGCCAGCAAAAGCACCGCACATCTGTCATGAACGCCACTTGTCTGCGACATGATGTCGTTTCATATGCCATCCAAAACCCATTGGGTTAGAATGCCCCCCTTTTCTGCCCCCGATCCTTGAGGACCGCCATGTTCAGCCGTGATTTGACTATTGCCAAGTACGACGCCGACCTTTTTGCCGCCATGGAGCAAGAAGCTCAGCGCCAGGAAGAACACATTGAGCTGATCGCTTCGGAAAACTACACCAGCCCAGCGGTGATGGAAGCTCAAGGCTCGGTCCTGACCAACAAGTACGCTGAAGGCTACCCAGGCAAGCGTTACTACGGTGGTTGCGAGTACGTCGACATCGTTGAGCAACTGGCCATCGACCGCGCCAAAGAGCTGTTCGGCGCCGATTACGCCAACGTTCAACCGCACGCCGGTTCGCAAGCCAACGCGGCTGTTTACCTGGCTCTGCTGCAAGGTGGCGACACCATTCTGGGCATGAGCCTGGCCCACGGCGGTCACCTGACCCACGGCGCCAGCGTGTCCTCCTCCGGCAAGCTGTACAACGCGGTTCAATACGGCATCGACGCCAACGGCCTGATCGACTACGACGAAGTCGAGCGTCTGGCGGTTGAGCACAAGCCAAAAATGATCGTGGCCGGTTTCTCTGCCTACTCGCAGATTCTCGATTTCCCACGCTTCCGCGCCATCGCTGACAAAGTCGGCGCTTACCTGTTCGTCGACATGGCTCACGTGGCCGGTCTGGTCGCCGCGGGCGTCTACCCGAACCCGGTGCCTTTCGCTGACGTCGTGACCACCACCACGCACAAGACCCTGCGCGGCCCACGTGGCGGCCTGATCCTGGCGCGCGCCAACGCCGACATCGAGAAGAAGCTGAACTCCGCGGTATTCCCGGGCGCCCAGGGTGGCCCGCTGGAGCACGTGATCGCCGCTAAAGCGATCTGCTTCAAGGAAGCGCTGCAGCCTGAGTTCAAGGCCTACCAGGAACAAGTGGTGCTGAACGCCCAGGCCATGGCCGAAGTGTTCATCGAACGCGGTTTCGACGTGGTTTCGGGCGGTACCAAGAACCACCTGTTCCTGCTGTCGCTGATCAAGCAGGACATCTCCGGTAAAGATGCTGACGCCGCTCTGGGCAAAGCCTTCATCACCGTGAACAAGAACTCCGTGCCAAACGATCCACGCTCGCCGTTCGTCACTTCCGGCCTGCGCTTCGGCACTCCGGCTGTGACCACTCGTGGCTTCAAGCAAGCCGAGTGCAAAGAGCTGGCCGGCTGGATCTGCGACATCCTGGCTGACCTGAACAACGAAGCGGTGATCGACGCCGTTCGTGAGAAAGTCAAAGCCATCTGCAAGAAACTGCCGGTATACGGCGCTTAATTGCGACGTTAAATCCGCAGCATGAAAAACCGGCCAAGTGATTGGCCGGTTTTTTTTCGCCTGAAAAAAGATCAAAAGATCGCAGCCTTCGGCAGCTCCTACAGGTGAACGCATTCCAAATGTAGGAGCTGCCGAAGGCTGCGATCTTGATCTTTACCACCGGTCAGACCGGTCATGCCAATTTTCATGTTTTCACTTGTCATCCCGAAAAAACCGAGCGTAGACTGCGCCTGCACTGGACATACCGGTAAGACCACAATAATTAAGTCCTGAATCTGATGCGTTCAAGCGCACGGCAGCCAGGACACCGACCAGGATTCCTCCCATGCTCAGATGGTGCTCGCGTTCAATCTTCCTCCAAGTGGTTCTCGGACTGGTGCTCGGCATCGTCTGCGGGCTGACCCTTCCTGAATATTCGGCCCAGCTCAAACCGCTCGGCGACGGTTTCATCAAACTGATCAAGATGCTCATCGGCCTGATCGTGTTCTGCGTAGTGGTCAGCGGCATCAGCGGCGCGGGCGATCTGAAGAAGGTCGGGCGCATCGGCCTCAAATCGGTCATCTACTTTGAAATCCTCACCACCATCGCCTTGGTGATCGGTCTGGTCTTCGCCTTCAGCACCGGCATCGGCAGCGGCGCGAATATCCACTTGGAGCAGTTGTCCGCTGCCGACATGGGCGACATCGCCCAGCGCGGCCAGCACATGCACACCACCACGCAGTTCCTGATGGATCTGATTCCGACTTCGGTGATCGGCGCCTTCGCCGACAACAACATTCTGCAAGTGCTGCTGTTCTCGGTGCTGTTCGGCAGCGCGTTGAATCTGGTCGGCGAAGCGGCGTCCGGGATCTCGCGACTGATCAACGAATTGAGCCATGTGATCTTCCGCATCATGGGCATGATCGTGCGTCTGGCGCCGATCGGCGTGTTTGGCGCCATCGCCTTCACCACCAGCAAATATGGCCTCGATTCGCTGCAGCATCTGGGCAGCCTGGTCGGTTTGTTTTACCTGACTTGCATGGCTTTCGTCGCGCTGATCCTTGGCACTGTCATGCGCCTGTCCGGCCTGCGCATGTGGCCGCTGCTCAAATACCTGCGTGAAGAATTGCTGATCGTCATGGGCACCGCGTCATCCGACGCCGTGTTGCCGCAAATCATGCGCAAACTCGAACACTTAGGCATTGGCAGCTCGACGGTCGGGCTGGTGATTCCAACCGGCTACTCGTTCAACCTCGATGGTTTTTCGATCTACCTGACGCTGGCCATCGTGTTCATCGCCAACGCCACCGGTACGCCGCTAGCGATGACCGATTTGCTGACGATTCTGCTGGTGTCGCTGATCACCTCGAAAGGCGCCCACGGCATTCCCGGTTCGGCACTGGTGATTCTGGCGGCGACGCTGACCGCGATTCCGGCGATCCCGGTGGTCGGCCTGGTATTGGTCTTGGCCGTGGACTGGTTCATGGGCATCGGCCGCGCGCTGACCAACCTGATCGGCAACTGCGTCGCCACGGTTGCGATCGCCCGTTGGGAAAAAGACATCGACGTGCAGCGGGCAAACAAGGTGCTCAACGGCGAACAGGGCTATAACTTTCAGCCGAGAAAAACAGCGGCACCCGCCCACCAACAGGAATTCTGACCTGTAGGAGCTGCCGCAGGCTGCGATCTTTTGATCTTGCCTGCGGCTTGCACGAAGGTTCACGGAGCAAAAAAGTGATAACCACATCAACCGTAGTCAACTCAGTCGTCGAAAAACTCCGCGCCGCCCTCGCCCGTGGCCAATGGCGCTCGGGCGACATGCTGCCGGGCCAGCGTGAACTCGCCGAGCAACTGGGCATCAGCCGCCCGAGCCTGCGTGAAGCGGTGATCGTTCTGGAAACCCTCGGCCTCGTCCGTTCGATGCCGGGCAAAGGCGTGGTCGTCCTCGATGCACAACTCAGCGACAGCCAAAGCCACGACAGCGCGGTCGCCGGTGCCAGCCTCGAAGATGTGCTGCAACTGCGCTACACCCTTGAGCCATTCATAGTCGGTCTGGTGGCGCAGTCGATCAGCAGCAAGGAAGTCGGCCAATTGCGCCTGACCCTGATGGACATGCGCGAAGCCCTTGAGGCCGGCGACAGTGAAGCCGGCGTCAGCGCTTACATCGCCTTCCACGAAGAGCTGTTCACCCTGACGTCAAACCCGATTTTCCAGAGCGTGGTGCAGCAAACCAGCAATGCCCTCAAGCAAAGCGCCGAAGTGTTGCGCAACTCCCCGGAACATCTGGCCGAACGCCTTGAAGAAAACGAAGCCGTGGTACGCGCGATCCGCAGCAAGAACAGCGCGCAGGCCAGCGCGGAAATGCGTCGGCACATTCT
This sequence comes from Pseudomonas sp. PS01303, assembly GCF_029959385.1. NCBI lineage: Bacteria > Pseudomonadati > Pseudomonadota > Gammaproteobacteria > Pseudomonadales > Pseudomonadaceae > Pseudomonas > Pseudomonas sp. PS01303. The sequence continues at coordinate 4,903 of NZ_JASCPK010000122.1, read as the reverse complement.
GCAAGAAGGTCAGCGCATGGGCATCGAGCTGAATATTCCGGATGACAACCTGAGTCGCTGATTCCTACAGGAGACAGGCCATGAACAGTTTCGCTTCAGCGTCGCACACTCGCGAGAGCACGACGCCCCTGCCCTTCTCTCGCTTGCGCGCGCCGGCGGAGGATCTTTACCCGCGACTGTTCGATGCGATTCTGGAACAGCGCCTTGATGCGGACAGCCGTTTCACCGAAGACAGTTTGAAAGACATGTTTGGCGTCACTCGCGCGGACGTGCGGCGGGTGCTGACGCAACTGAACCATGAGCAAATTGTTGTGCTGCGCGCCAATCATCGACCGCGAGTGGCGGCGCCGGATCGCGAACAGACGCGGCAGACCTTGCATGCGCGGCGATTGGCCGAGACCACGTTGGTGCGGTTGGCGTGTCAGCGTCCGCAGGCTGAGGGTTTGAAACGCTTGCGTGGGTTGATCGAGCGTGAGCGGCTGGCGGTTGAGCAGGATCGGCGCGGGGCGGCGATTCGCTTGTCGGGGGAGTTTCATCTGACGTTGGCGAGGATGGCGGGGAATGTGCCGTTGGCGCATTTTTTGGGCAGTCTGGTACCGCTTACTTCGTTGGCGATTGCGCGGTGCGAGGTTTCTGCGCACAGCTGTTGCGCTTGGCGGGAGCATTTGGCGTTGGTTGAGGCGGTTGAATGTGGGGATGCTTCCAAGGCCGGGATGTTGATGAATCGGCATCTGGATCATCTTGAGCAGACATTGCTGGGGTCAGCCCTTGAGCCTTGTGTTGCTGGTTAGATGGCTATCGCGAGCAGGCTCACTCCTACAGGGGAACGCATTGCAACTGTAGGAGTGAGCCTGCTCGCGAAGAGGCCATCACTGACAACCAGGAATCATCAGCCCGCCACTACTTTGGCAAACCCCGCCCGAATCTTCTCTTCCGGCAAATCATCAGCAATAAACACAATCACACTGTCCCGCGCCTCACCCTCGGCCCATTCGGTGTCCCAGTCGAAACCATAGAGTTTCAGCACGCCCTGAAACACCAAGCGACGATCTTCGCCAGCAATGCTCAGCACACCTTTGTAACGCAGCAATTGCTTGCCGTGCTCTTCCAGCAATTCATTCATGAACTCGCTGAGCTGATCGATATCCAGCGGTTGATCGGTGCGCAGCACCAGGCTGGAAATACGATCGATCGACGGCGCCTTACTCACCGGACGCAAACTCAAGCCGCCGCCCAGATCGGCGTTGAGATTGAAGCCGCGTACATCGAGCAGCTCAGCCAGATCGATGTTGCCGTGATCAACCACACGAATCGGCGCGCGACGGTTGATTCGCGTCAGGCGTTCGCTCAACGCGGTGAACGTGGCCTCGTCGACCAGATCGGTCTTGCTCACCAGCAAGCGGTCGGCAAAACCGATCTGCGCCTGGGCGATGGTCTGGCTCAGATGCACGTCCGCGTGTGCGGCATCGACCAGAGTGATGATGCCGTCGAGCAGGTAACGCTCGCGCAATTCCTCGTCGATGAAAAAGGTCTGTGCGACTGGCGCTGGATCGGCCAGGCCGGTGCATTCGATGACCAGACGATCGAAGGCAATTTCGCCGCTGTCCAGACGCTCGAGCAGCAGGTACAGCGCTTTGGTCAGGTCGGTGTGAATGGTGCAGCAGACGCAGCCGTTGGCCAGGGTCATGACTTGCACCGGTTCGTCGCCGAGCAACTGAGTGTCGATGCCGGCGTCGCTGAATTCGTTTTCGATCACGGCGATTTTCAGGCCGTGCTCGGCTTTCAGAATGTGGCGCAGCAAGGTGGTCTTGCCGGCACCGAGGAAACCGCTGAGTACCGTGACCGGGATTGGAGCTGACAAGTTAAATCTCCCTCACGCAAAAAAAACTGTAGGAGCCTGGCTTGCCAGCGAAGGCGTCTTCAAGATCGCCTTCGCCAGCAAGCTGTGCTCCTACAGTGCTTGTGTTGCCTGAACGCTCATGTGCCTCAACAGCACTTCGGCCCACCCTTGCCACCGTAACGGGCTTCCTGACGTTCGCGGAAGAACATCTCGTAGCTCATCACCGGTTTGTCTGGGTGTTTGGTTTGCATATGCTCGACGTAGGTGTCGTAGTCGGGCATGCCGACCATCAGGCGCGCGGCCTGACCGAGGTATTTACCGAGGCGACTCAGGTCATTGAACATGCTGCAATCCTCTGGTTACGCATCCGGCAGAGCCTGGAATGGCGATTCTTTATCCGTACGCTCTTTTTTGCCCCAGGCGGCGATGCCGACTTTGAGCGCATAGAACAGGATGCTGAAGACCACGAACAGGAACAGCGCGGTGAGCGTTGCGTTGGTGTAAGCGTTGAAGATCACGTGCTGCATCTGCTCGACGCTTTTCGCCGGGGCCAGAATCTGACCACTGGCCAGCGCATCGCTGTACTTCTTGGCCAGCGACAGGAAGCCGATTGCCGGGTTGGCATCGAATAATTTGATGAAGCCCGCCGTCGTGGTGCAGATCAACAGCCAGGTGGCTGGCAGCAAGGTGACCCAAATGTAGCGCTGACGCTTCATTTTGATCAGAACCACGGTGCCGAGCATCAGCGCGATACCGGCCAGCATCTGGTTGGAGATACCGAACAGTGGCCACAAGGTGTTGATGCCGCCCAGTGGATCGACCACGCCCTGATACAGCAACCAGCCCCACATCGCCACACAACCGGCGGTGGCGATCAGGTTGGCCGTCCACGATTCGGTACGTTTCAGCGCTGGCACGAAGGAGCCGAGCAAATCCTGCAGCATGAAACGTCCGGCACGAGTACCGGCGTCGACAGCGGTCAGGATAAACAGCGCTTCAAACAGGATCGCGAAGTGGTACCAGAACGCCATGGTGTTTTCACCCGGCAGGACACTGTGCAGGATCTGCGCGATACCGACCGCCAGGGTCGGCGCACCACCGGCACGGGCGAGAATGGTGGTTTCGCCAATGTCATGCGCCACGGCTTGCAGCGCTTCCGGCGTGATCGCAAAGCCCCAGCTGGAGACCACTTGCGCAACCGAAGCGACATCACTGCCGACCACAGCGGCCGGGCTGTTCATGGCGAAGTACACGCCAGGTTCGATCACCGAAGCGGCAACCATGGCCATGATCGCGACGAACGATTCCATCAGCATGCCGCCGTAACCGATGTAACGGGCGTTGGTTTCGTTATCCAGCAGCTTCGGCGTGGTGCCCGAAGAAATCAGTGCGTGGAAGCCCGATACCGCACCGCAAGCGATGGTGATGAACAGGAACGGGAACAGACCGCCCTTCCACACCGGACCGGTGCCGTCGACGAACTGGGTCAGCGCCGGCATTTTCAGCTCGGGCATGGTCACCAGAATGCCGATCGCCAAGGCGATGATGGTACCGATTTTGAGGAACGTGGAGAGGTAGTCACGCGGTGCCAGAATCAGCCACACCGGCAGCGATGCTGCGACGAAACCGTAACCGACCAGCATCCAGGTAATCTGCACGCCGGTGAAGGTGAAGGCCTTGGCCCATACCGGATCAGCAGCAATCTGCCCGCCCAGCCAGATCGAACCGAGCAGCAGCAACACGCCGACCACGGAGATTTCGCCGATGCGGCCCGGGCGGATGTAGCGCATATAAATGCCCATGAACATCGCGATCGGGATGGTCGCCATCACGGTGAAGATGCCCCACGGGCTCTCGGCCAGTGCTTTCACCACGATCAGCGCCAGCACCGCGAGGATGATGATCATGATCAGGAAGCAGCCGAACAGTGCGATGGTGCCGGGAATCCGACCCATTTCTTCACGCACCATGTCGCCAAGGGAGCGGCCGTTGCGACGGGTCGACATGAACAGAACCATAAAGTCCTGCACCGCACCCGCCAGCACCACACCGGCAATCAGCCACAGCGTGCCGGGCAGATAACCCATCTGCGCCGCCAATACCGGACCAACCAGCGGCCCCGCGCCAGCGATGGCCGCGAAGTGGTGACCGAAAAGAATGTGTTTGTTGGTCGGCACGTAGTCCAGACCATCATTGTTGAGCACGGCGGGGGTGGCCCGACGCGGGTCAAGTTGCATCACATTGTTTGCGATGAACAGACTGTAGTAACGGTACGCAACCAGATAAATGGCCACAGCGGCGACCACAATCCACAAGGCGTTGATCGCCTCGCCGCGGCGCAATGCCACTACGCCCAGGGCGCACGCTCCTACGATTGCCAGCAATAGCCAGGGTAAGTGGCGTAGCAGGCTATTATTATTTTTCATTTTATTATTCCAGCCAGGGTGGACAAGAAAGACAGCCACCCCGAGTTTAGCGCTTACGGCGCCAAAGGCCATACCCCGACGTTGGTCTGAGTGGCCCGTCTACGCTGGTACGCTTAGACAATGCGGGTCTATAGTCAGCGAACTTCCGGAGGATTGCGCCATGAGCGAGCACCCAGCCAATCGTCGTCGCTTCAAACGTATTGCGTTCGATGCCAGAACCGAGCTGAGTCAGGGCGAGTACATCTGGCCGGTCAAGCTGATAGACCTGTCGCTCAAAGGCCTGCTGATCGAGCGGCCAGAGCCTTGGCTGGGGGATGCCGAGAAGGACTTCTTCGTCGACATTCATCTGAGCGATGAGATTGATATCGAGATGGACGTGCAGTTGGCGCACGAAGAGAACGGCCAGCTGGGGTTTGTTTGCCGGCATATCAGTCTGGAGTCGATCCAGCGGTTGCGGCGCTTGATCGAGCTGAACCTGGCGGACCCGCAGGAGCTGGAGCGCGAGTTGGGTGCGTTGATCGAGATCTAGAATTTCCGACAAATCAAATGTGCAAACGAACCCTGTGGCGAGGGGATTTATCCCCGTTGGGCTGCGCAGCGGCCCCGCTTTTTTTAGGGCCGCTGCGCGCCCCAACGG
>NZ_JASCPK010000121.1:0-17557 GCF_029959385.1 Pseudomonas sp. PS01303 | reverse complement strand
GGCTTGCTCGCGAAAGCGTCAGTCCAGTCAACATCACCGTTGAATGTCAGACCGCATTCGCGAGCAAGCCCGCTCCCACAGGGAATCTGTGTCACTTGAAAGTCGAGGCCTGCATGTCTTTCGATCTCGCCGCACGCCTTGCTGCCCGTCGTGCCGAAAATCTCTATCGCCAGCGCCCGCTGCTCGAATCCCCGCAGGGGCCGGAAGTGGTGGTCGATGGCCAACCGTTGCTGGCCTTCTGCAACAACGATTACCTCGGTCTGGCCAACCACCCGCAAGTCATCGAAGCCTGGCGCGCCGGTGCCGAACGCTGGGGCGTCGGTGGCGGTGCCTCGCACTTGGTGATCGGCCACAGCACCCCGCACCACGCCCTCGAAGAAGCCTTGGCCGACCTCACCGGTCGCCCGCGTGCGCTGCTGTTCACTACCGGCTACATGGCCAACCTCGGCGCGGTCACCGCGCTGGTCGGGCAGGGCGATTCGGTGCTGGAAGACCGCCTCAATCATGCTTCATTGCTGGACGCCGGTCTGCTGTCCGGCGCGCGTTTCAATCGCTATCTGCACAATGACGCCGAAAGCCTGGCCAAGCGCCTGGAGAAAGCCACCGGCAATACGCTGGTGGTCACCGACGGTGTGTTCAGCATGGACGGCGATCTGGCCGACTTGCCGGCTCTCGCCCGCGAAACCAAGGCCAAAGGCGCGTGGCTGATGGTCGATGACGCGCACGGTTTCGGCCCGCTCGGCGCGAATGGCGGCGGCATCGTCGAACACTTCGGTTTAAGTCAGGAGGATGTACCGGTGTTGGTCGGCACCCTCGGCAAAGCCTTCGGCACGGCTGGCGCTTTCGTCGTCGGCAGCGAGGAACTGATCGAAAGCCTGATCCAGTTCGCCCGCCCATACATCTACACCACCAGCCAGCCACCGGCGCTGGCGTGCGCAACGCTGAAAAGTCTGGAGTTGCTGCGCACTGAACACTGGCGCCGCGAGCATCTGCAGACGCTGATCCGCCAGTTCCGCCGTGGCGCCGAGCAGATCGGTCTGGAACTGATGGACAGCTTCACGCCGATCCAGCCGATCATGATTGGCGATGCTGGGCGTGCGGTGCGTTTGTCGCAGATGTTGCGCGAGCGCGGGCTGATGGTTACTGCGATTCGTCCGCCCACCGTGCCCGCCGGCAGTGCGCGTTTGCGCGTGACCCTGACCGCTGCGCACAGCGAGGCGCAGGTGCAGCTATTGTTAGAAGGACTGGCCGATTGCTTTGCCCAACTCTCGTCGGAGCCAAGCCATGCGTGATCGCCTGATTCTGCTGCCCGGCTGGGGCCTCGGCGTGTCGCCGATGGAGCCTCTGGCCGCTGCGTTGCAAGGCCTCGATCAACATCTGAAAGTCGACATCGAGCCGCTGCCGGAACTGGATTCCAGTGACCTGCAAGACTGGCTCGACGAACTCGATGAAAGCATTCCTCAGGATGTGTGGCTCGGCGGCTGGTCGCTGGGCGGCATGCTCGCGTCCGAGTTGGCGGCGCGGCGTGGTGAGCATTGCTGCGGGTTACTGACATTAGCGAGCAATCCTTCTTTCGTAGCCCATGAGCAGTGGCCGAGTGCGATGGCGGGCGAGACCTTCGACGCGTTTCTCGCCGGTTGCCAGGCCGACTCGCGCACCACTCTTAAACGGTTTTCGCTGCTGTGTGCTCAGGGCGCGCAAGACCCGCGCGGCCTGTCGCGATTGCTGCTCGGCGGTGCGCCGAATACCGCGCCGTCAGCATTGATGGCCGGGCTGGAATTGCTCGCACAGATCGACACCCGCGATGCGCTGCAGGCGTTTCGTGGGCCGCAGTTGCATCTGTTTGGCGGGCAGGACGCGCTGGTGCCGGCGGAAGCAGCGGGAGAATTGTTCACTTTGTTGCCGGATATTGAAATTGGTCTGATCGAACAGGCCAGTCATGCGTTTCTTCTGGAAGACCCCCACGGACTGGCGGGCGCGATCCAGGCTTTTTTACATGAGTGCGGTGATGACTGATTTGTCTCTTGTGCTGCCTGGCGGCTTGCCTGACAAGCGTCAGGTCGCAGCCTCTTTTTCGCGTGCAGCGGCCAGTTACGACAGTGTCGCCGAGTTGCAACGTGATGTCGGTACACAGTTGATTCAGCGTTTGCCAACGGATTTTGTCCCGGCGCGCTGGCTGGATCTCGGTTGCGGCACCGGTTATTTCACCCGCGCGCTGGCTTCGCGGTTTGCCGAGGGCCACGGGCTGGCACTGGACATCGCCGAGGGCATGCTCGATCACGCGCGGCCATTGGGCGGCGCCGAGCATTTCATCGCCGGTGATGCGGAGCGGTTGCCGTTGCAGGATTCGACCTGCGATCTGATCTTCTCCAGCCTCGCGGTGCAGTGGTGTGCGGATTTCGAGGCGGTGCTCAGCGAAGCCTTTCGCGTGCTGAAACCGGGCGGAATTTTTGCGTTTGCTAGTCTTTGTGTAGGGACGTTGTTTGAGTTGCGCGACAGTTGGCGGCAGGTCGACGGGATGGTGCACGTCAACCGCTTCCGCGAGTTCGCCCGTTATGAACAATTGTCTGCAGCGAGTGGCTTGCGCACGCTGAGTCTGCAGAATCAGGCGCATGTGCTGCATTACCCGGATGTGCGCAGCCTGACCCATGAATTGAAAGCGTTGGGTGCGCACAATCTGAATCCGGGGCGACCGGGCGGTTTGACCGGGCGCGCGCGGATTCTTGGGTTGGTCGAAGCTTACGAGCAGTTCCGTGAGGCGTCGGGATTGCCGGCGACTTATCAGGTGGTCTACGCCGTGTTGGAGAAACCCGTATGAGCGCAGCCTATTTCATCACCGGAACCGATACCGATGTCGGCAAGACCACGGTGGCCGCCGGGTTGCTGCACGCGGCGCGCTCGGCCGGGCTGAGCACGGCGGCGGGCAAACCGGTGGCTTCTGGCTGCGAAGTGACGCCCAAGGGTTTGCGCAACTCTGACGCACTCGCGCTGCTGGCCGAGTGTTCGGTGCCGCTGACTTATCAACAGGTCAATCCGGTGGCGTTCGAGCCGGCGATCGCTCCGCATCTGGCGGCGCGTGAAGCGGGTGTGGCGTTGACCGTGCAATCGCTGCTGGCGCCGATGCGCGAGATTCTGGCGATGAATGCCGATTTCACTCTGATCGAAGGTGCAGGTGGCTGGCGCGTGCCGTTGGCCGATCAGGATAATTTGTCGGATCTGGCGATTGCGCTGAAGCTGCCGGTGATTCTGGTGGTCGGCGTGCGCTTGGGCTGCATCAGTCATGCGCTGCTGACGGCTGAGGCGATTGCCCGGGATGGTCTGCAACTGGCGGGGTGGGTGGCGAACATCATCGATCCGAAGACGTCGCGGCTGGAGGAGAATCTGGCGACATTGGCTGAGCGGATCCCGGCGCCGTGTTTGGGCCGGGTGCCGAAACTCAAGGCGTTGAGCGCAGAGGCGGTGGCCGATCATCTGCAACTGGATTTGCTCGACTAAGTTTTTCACTATGAGCAGGCACTGTGCTATTAGTGTTTTTGACGGGCGTTTTTCTGGCGCGTCTGCTTCAATGGCAGCGATTGATCCTTCCCAAGGATGAGACCGTTATGGAAATCTCCGGAAACACAGCTTTTTATGCGGGCCTGAGCTCGATTCAGAGCGGACAGAACCGTGTGGATCAGGCTGCCAGCCAGATCGCCAACACCACCATCGAACGTTCGGTCACCAGCCAGTCCTCGGAAGCTCAGGTTGATCGTCTGCGTGGCGTCGACCGCAGCCAGCAAATGGATCCCGGCAGCGACATGGTGCAGATGGCGCAGGGCAAATTCCAAGTGGACCTGGGCGCGAAGGTCGTCAAGGCATCCGACGAAGTGCTCGGTACGATCATCGATACGTTCGCCTGAATACCTCTTCACCTGCCTTCTGAACGCCGCGCCTTGTCGCGGCGTTTTTCGTTGTAAGTCCTTCTCCCTCAACTAATCTTTTTTCAGCGCCCGTGGCTCGTTCGAGTCCATGGCGGTTTGCTGTGTCCGGCGTTTGAAAGCTGCGATGACGAACGGCAAAAGATCGACGCTTGACAAGATTTCGGCGTAAACGTATGTTTCAAACAACTGTTTGACCGTCACAACAAATCAACACGGTCGTTCATTCCCGGTTACATCAGCAGAGGTTTATCGCTATGCCTGACTACAAGGCCCCCTTGCGTGATATTCGCTTCGTTCGTGACGAGCTGCTCGGCTACGAAGCGCACTATCAGAGCCTTCCGGCTTGCGCAGACGCGACTCCGGACATGGTTGACGCCATTCTCGAAGAAGGCGCCAAGTTTTGTGAGCAGGTACTGGCACCGCTGAACCGCGTGGGCGACCTCGAAGGTTGCACCTGGAGCGAGTCCGGTGTGAAAACCCCGACCGGCTTCAAAGAGGCTTACAAGCAATTCGTTGAAGGCGGCTGGCCAAGCCTTGCTCACGACGTTGAGCACGGTGGCCAAGGCCTGCCGGAGTCGCTGGGTCTGGCCGTGAGCGAAATGGTTGGCGAAGCCAACTGGTCGTGGGGCATGTACCCAGGCCTGTCGCACGGCGCGATGAACACCATCTCCGAGCACGGCACGCCAGAGCAGCAAGAAGCCTATCTGACCAAACTGGTCTCCGGCGAATGGACCGGCACCATGTGCCTGACCGAACCGCACTGCGGCACCGACCTGGGCATGCTGCGCACCAAGGCCGAACCTCAGGCCGACGGTTCCTACAAGGTTTCCGGCACCAAGATCTTCATCTCGGCCGGTGAACACGACATGGCCGACAACATCGTCCACATCGTGCTGGCCCGCCTGCCGGACGCACCGGCTGGCACCAAAGGCATCTCGCTGTTTATCGTTCCAAAGTTCATGCCGAACGCTGATGGCACCGTTGGTGAGCGAAACGCAGTGACCTGCGGTTCGCTGGAACACAAGATGGGCATCCACGGCAACGCCACTTGCGTGATGAACTTCGACGGCGCTACCGGTTACCTGATCGGCCCGGCGAATAAAGGCCTGAACTGCATGTTCACCTTTATGAACACCGCACGTCTGGGTACCGCGCTGCAAGGTCTGGCCCACGCCGAAATCGGTTTCCAGGGCGGCCTGAAATACGCTCGCGATCGTCTGCAAATGCGCTCGCTGACTGGCCCGAAAGCGCCGGAAAAAGCTGCCGACCCGATCATCGTGCACCCTGACGTACGCCGCATGCTGTTGACCATGAAGGCGTTCGCCGAAGGCAACCGTGCGATGGTGTACTTCACCGCCAAACAGGTCGACATCGTCAAATACGGCGTCGATGAAGAAGAGAAGAAGAAAGCCGACGCACTGCTGGCCTTCATGACTCCGATCGCTAAAGCGTTCATGACCGAAGTCGGTTTCGAATCCGCTAACCACGGCGTTCAGATCTACGGCGGCCACGGCTTCATCGCCGAGTGGGGCATGGAGCAGAACGTTCGCGACAGCCGCATTTCGATGCTGTACGAAGGCACCACCGGTATCCAGGCTCTCGACCTGCTGGGCCGTAAAGTGCTGATGACTCAAGGCGAGGCTCTGAAAGGCTTCACCAAGATCGTCCACAAGTTCTGCCAGACCAACGAAGGCAACGAAGCCGTTGCAGAATTCGTTGCACCGCTGGCGGCAATCAACAAGGAATGGGGCGAGCTGACCATGAAGGTCGGTATGGCTGCCATGAAAGATCGCGAAGAAGTCGGCGCGGCCTCCGTGGACTACCTGATGTACTCCGGTTATGCCTGCCTGGCTTACTTCTGGGCCGACATGGCCCGTCTGGCAGCTGCGAAGCTGGCAGAAGGCACTGGCGACGCAGCGTTCTACACCGCCAAGCTGCAAACCGCGCGCTTCTACTTCCAGCGCATCCTGCCGCGTACCCGTACGCACGTGGCCACCATGCTGTCGGGCGCCAACAACCTGATGGACATGAAAGAAGAAGACTTCGCGCTGGGCTACTAAGCCTTAACGCAGTCTCCTGAAAAACCGCTGTACCTTCGGGTGCAGCGGTTTTTTAGCGCTGGATTTGTCCCCAACTCTGGGGACGTTTCCCCAGCAGAAACGGTGAGCTGAAATCGCGCGGCCCCAGCGTTTATTGATTCAAAATGTTTCACGGAAGGATGGCCAATTAATTGCACTGCGCTGATTGACCGGCGCTCACGAGAAATCCTCTGCTGTTCCACGACACCTCTCGCCCGGCGACTTCATGACAACAACCGTCAGGGTGAAGCACATGAACATCAGTCGACTTGTCTGGCTACCCCTCGCACTCGCAGCTTCCGGCCCAATGGCCGCAACGCCCGCCGAAGTGGATCCGCCGGTACCGGAAGTGCCGCGCCTGCAGTCGCTGCGCGGCATGCTGCCGCCCGATCCGTCGGGGACAGAAGGCGGGCGCAAGGTCGACTTGATGACCGACTACGTGCTCAACCGCTCCGCCGCGATTCTGCTCGGTAAAGCGCTGTTCTGGGACATGGAGGTCGGCAGCGATGGCGCCACCGCGTGCGCGTCCTGCCACTACCACGCCGGCGCCGATCACCGCATCACCAACCAGCTCAACCCCGGCCAGGCGCACACCAACGCCAACGTCGCCTCGATTTTCAACAAGCCCTTTGTGGCCTCCGACATCCCCGGTGACGTAGCGTCCTACGCGACCTTGTCCGGCGGCAAGGGCGGGCCGAACTACATGCTGAAGAAAACCGACTTTCCGACTCACGTGCTAAGTAATCCACTGGATCGCAACTCGCCGATCGTTTATTCGACTGACGATGTGGTCGGCTCCCAAGGCGTATTCGACGCCAATTTCGTCAAACCCAATCAGCCACGTTTCGACAAATGCACTCAGCAGCCCGATGGCATCTTTCAAGTTGGCGGCATCAATGTGCGCCGCAGCACCGGGCGTAACGCGCCGTCGGTGATCAACGCGGCGTTCAACGTGCGTAACTTCTGGGATGGCCGCGCGAATAACGTGTTCAACGGTTTTTCACCGTTCGGCAATCGCGATCCCGATGCCGGGATTTACGTAACCGCCGAACGCAGTACCGTGGCCAGCAAAGTCCGACTGGCACTGAACGACGCTTCCGCCGCATCGCAAGCGGTGGGCCCGCCCGGTAGCGGGGTGGAAATGTCCTGTGGCGGCCGCACCTTCGCCGACATTGGGCGACGCATGCTCGATCAGTTAATGCTCAAGCAACAACGGATTTCCTCCAACGATTCAGTACTCGCTTCAGTTTCCGGCGCGCGGCGTCCGACCTATCGCGAGCTGATCAAGAACGCCTTCCAGCCACGCCTGTGGAACGCCACGCAAAACGTGCTGGTGGGCGGTGCGCCGTACACACAGATGGAGGCCAATTTTCCCTTGTTCTTCGGTCTGGCGATTCAGCTGTACGAATCCACGCTGATCTCCGATCAAGCGCCGATCGATGCCTACCTGCAGGGCGATTCAACCGCAATGAACGCGCAGCAAGTCGAAGGCATGAACCTGTTCCTCAACAAGGGCAAATGCGTCAACTGCCACGGCGGCCCGGAGCTGACCAACGCTGCCAGCCGTTTGCTGATGCACCCGCGTGAACGCATCGAGCGCATGGTCATGGCCGACAACCTCACCACGCTCTACGACAACGGCTTCTACAACACCGGCGTGCGCCCGACCTCCGAAGACCTGGCGCTTGGCGGGTCAGATGCGTGGGGCAATCCATGGTCGTTCAGCCGTCAGTACAACAAGTTGCTGCAGGGCGGCAGCATCCCTGATCCGCTGGACGTCGATGTCTGCACCTTTGAAGCACCGCTAAGCGCCGCGATCCCCTGCGACGCCACGCTCAAACCTAACGTCAACTTCCGCGATTCGGTCGATGGCGCTTTCAAGACGCCGACCCTGCGCAACATCGCGCTGACCGGGCCGTACTTTCACAACGGCAGCCGCTCGACGCTCAAGCAAGTGATGGAGTTCTACAACCGTGGTGGCGACCGCCGTGGTGAGGATGCCAACAACACCAGCGGTTTCGAACACCCGTCGGCCAGTCAGCACAACACCTCGAACCTCGATCCGGACATGACCAACCTCAACCTGACCCCGGACGAGATCGATGCACTGGTGAAATTCATGGAAGTCGGCCTGACCGATCCGCGCGTGGCCTGGGAGCGGGCGCCCTTCGATCATCCATCGCTGGTCATTCCGCAGGGCCATGTCGGTGATGAAAATGCGGTAACCCAACGTCCGGCCAGTCCGAAGGTCACGACTCGCCAGGCAGCGGATGCTTCGCTCAATCTCAAGCCATACGGTGCCGAAGGGCGCAGCCCGGCGGAGGGCCCATTGCTGCCGTTCTACAACGATCTTTGAGGGGGATTTTCTGGGCTGGCCATCAGTAATGATGGCCAACACGTCGAGCAAGGTAAAAAACTGAGCAAATCGCTCAGAATCCCAGGCCTTCTGCCGTTAAAGAGACTGCATGTGATCTGGATCACATTGTGTGTGCTTAACTGCATGCATTGCAGGCACAATGCCATTACTTTGCCAGACGGTCGGAGCTTTACCCTTGCCGCGTTCTTCCGCTGTACGTTTCAGTCATTTCCTACCCTCACTGCTGTTGTTACTTGCGGGGTTGGCGGCTGCGTACGTCAAAGACCTCAACGTATTCTTCACTTCGCTGTTCAACGTGTTGCCGACGTTGGTGCTGTTGCTGGGCGGGGCTTATTGCGCGGTTTACCGCCGCCAGCGCGAACTGTTTCTGATGCTCACGGTGTACATCGCCTACTTTCTGCTCGACACCCAGACCGACTATTACCGCGACAACGGCAAGGTGCGCGACGACGCTGCCGTTGTGTTTCATCTGGTCTGCTTGCTGCTGCCGTTGTTGTTCGGTCTGTTCGCGGCGTGGCAGGAGCGCACGCACCTGTTTCAGGACATGGTCGCGCGCTTCGCCGTTTTACTCGCCTTCGGCAGCGTCGCATTGGGGCTTGAGCAAAGTTATCCCCAGGCGTTACTGATCTGGCTTTCCGAGATTCGCTGGCCGGCACTGCATGGCGCATGGATGAGCCTGATCCAGCTCTCCTATCCAGTGTTCATCTCTGCATTCCTGCTGCTGGCGTGGCAATACTGGCGCAACCCGCGTCCGTTGCACGCGGCGCAATTGGTCGGTTTGCTCGGTGTGTTCTGGATGCTGCCGAAAACTTTCATCCTGCCGTTCACCCTGAACATCATGTGCAGCCAGGTGATGTTGATGATCGCCGCTGCCGTTGCGCACGAGGCTTATCAAATGGCCTTCCGCGACGAGTTGACTGGTTTGCCGGGACGCCGCGCGCTCAACGAACGCATGCAGCGCCTCGGGCGCAACTATGTGCTGGCGATGAGCGACGTCGACCACTTCAAGAAATTCAACGACACCCACGGCCACGATGTCGGCGACCAAGTGTTGCGTCTGGTCGCCAGCAAGCTGTCGAAAATCAGCGGTGGCGGTAGGGCGTATCGCTATGGCGGTGAGGAATTCGCCTTGGTGTTCGCAGGTAAAACCCTTGAGGAGTGTATGCCGCACCTGGAAGTGATCCGCGAATCGATTGCGTCCTACAACATTCAACTGCGCAATCAGGAAAACCGTCCGCAGGATGATCAGCAAGGCCGCCAGCGTCGTGCCGGTTCCGGTGCGTCGAGTGTGTCGGTGACGGTGAGCATCGGCGTCGCCGAACGTCTGGAACAACGCACGCCGGAGCAAGTCTTGAAATCCGCCGACGAAGCGCTCTACAGCGCCAAAGGTGCAGGGCGAAACTGCGTCGTCGCATTCGGCCAGAACCGCCGTGGCGCGGTGCGCATGGGCACGGCCGCAGGTTGAGTGATGACGGCGCATTCAGCGTCTGCACAATGATTGTGGGGCGTGTTGGTCGGCAGTAGGTTGAAGCAATCTGCTGACGGAGAAGCCACCATGCCTGAGTACAAAGCCCCGCTGCGCGACATGCGCTTTCTGATCGATCACGTCTTCGACTTCCACGCCAACTACGCCGCCCTCGGCGCGGATGACGCGAGCCCGGACATGATCAACGCGATCCTCGAAGAGGGCGCGAAGTTCTGTGAGAACGTTCTGGCACCGCTCAATCGCAGCGGTGACGAAGAGGGCTGCCATTTCGACAATGGCGTGGTGACAACGCCTACAGGCTTCAAGGAAGCTTTCGCACAATACGTCGACGGCGGCTGGCACGGTCTGGCGGCGGATCCGGTGTATGGCGGTCAAGGCCTGCCGAGTTCGCTGGGGCTGGTGATCAGCGAGATGGTCGGCTCCAGCAACACCTCGTGGGGCATGTACCCGGGCCTGACCCACGGCGCGATGTCGGCGATTCACGCTCACGGCACCGCCGAGCAGAAAGAAACCTACCTGAGCAAACTCACCGCCGGTCAATGGACCGGCACCATGTGCCTGACCGAAGCGCATTGCGGCACTGATCTGGGCATCATCAAGACCCGCGCCGTGCCTCAGGCTGATGGCAGTTACGCGGTCACCGGCAGCAAGATTTTCATCTCCGCCGGCGAGCACGACATGAGCGACAACATCATCCATCTGGTGTTGGCCAAACTTCCGGACGCACCGGCCGGAACCAAGGGCATTTCGTTGTTTATCGTGCCGAAATTCCTCGCCGATACGGCGGGTGAGGCGGGCGAGCGCAACGGCGTGTCCTGCGGTTCGATCGAACACAAAATGGGCATCAAGGCCTCGGCCACTTGCGTGCTCAACTTCGACGGCGCCAAGGGCTTCTTGATCGGCGAGCCGAACAAGGGCCTCAACTGCATGTTCACCATGATGAACCACGCACGACTCGGCACCGGCATGCAGGGTCTGTGTCTGGGCGAGGCGAGTTTCCAGGGCGCGATCAAATACGCCAACGACCGCTTGCAGATGCGCTCGTTGACCGGCGCTAAAGCACCGGACAAAGCCGCCGATCCGATCATCGTCCACCCGGACGTGCGGCGCATGTTGCTGACCATGAAAGCCTTCAACGAAGGCAACCGCGCGCTGACCTATTTCACTGCGCAACTGCTCGATACCGCGCACCTGAACAGCGATGCCGAGGCGCGTCAGGAAGCTGAAGACCTGCTGGCGTTCCTCACGCCGATCTGCAAAGCATTCATGACCGACAGCGGGCTGGAAGTGACCAACCTCGGCATGCAGATATTTGGCGGCCACGGGTTTATTCGCGAGTGGGGCATGGAGCAACTGGTGCGCGATTGCCGGATTGCGCCGATCTATGAGGGCACCAACGGCATTCAGGCGCTCGATCTGCTGGGGCGCAAGGTGCTCGGCAGTCAGGGCAAGTTGCTGCGCGGCTTTACCAAGATCGTCCACAAGTTCTGCGCGGCCAACGCCGAGCATCCGCAGTTGGGCAGTTTCGTTGCGCAGCTCAACGAGCTGAATCAGCAGTGGGGCGATCTGACCATGAAGGTCGGCATGGCGGCGATGAAGAACCCGGATGAAGTGGGCGCGGCGTCGGTGGATTATTTGATGTACAGCGGTTACATCATTCTCGGGTATCTGTGGTTGCGCATGGCGTTGGTGGCGCAGGCGCAACTGGAGGCGGGTGAGGGTGAGGCGGATTACCTGCGCGGGAAATTGGCGACGTGCGAGTTTTACTTCAAGCGACTGTTGCCGCGTACGGCGGCGCATCGGGCGGCGATTGAGGCGGGGAGTGATTGTTTGATGAAGTTGCCTGCTGAACTGTTTTTTCTGTAGGAAAAAGCAAAAGATCGCAGCCTTCGGCAGCTCCTACAGGGAATTTGGGGTTGGCGGGGCTGCGATCTTTTTTCGGTGACTAAAAATAACAAATCAGTCACTGGTTGACCCTATGTGTCGCAAAAGTTGTTGAGGTACACTCGGCCTCAACGAAAACACCCTTCACGAATAACCTGTTTAGATCTTGCGAGGTTTGCCATGGCTGACTACAAAGCGCCGCTGCGCGATATGCGCTTCGTCCTCAATGAAGTGTTCGAGGTCGCCAAACTCTGGGCCGAACTGCCGGCCCTGGCCGAGACCGTCGACGCCGAAACCGTTGAAGCCATTCTCGAAGAGGCCGGCAAGGTCACCAGCAAAAGCATCGCGCCACTGAGCCGTGCCGCTGACGAAGAGGGTTGCCACTGGGCCGACGGCGCCGTCACCACCCCTGCCGGTTTCCCACAGGCTTATCAGACTTACGCCGAAGGCGGTTGGGTCGGCGTTGGTGGTGATCCCGAATACGTCGGCATGGGCATGCCCAAAGCCGTGTCGGCGCAAGTCGAAGAAATGGTCAACTCCGCCAGCCTGTCCTTCGGTCTGTACCCGATGTTGACCGCCGGCGCCTGCCTGTCGATCAACGCCCACGCCAGCGAAGAGCTGAAAGCCGCGTACCTGCCGAACATGTACGCCGGCGTCTGGGCCGGTTCGATGTGCCTGACCGAGCCGCACGCCGGCACCGACCTGGGGATTATTCGTACAAAGGCTGAGCCTCAGGCCGACGGTTCCTACAAGGTCAGCGGCACCAAGATCTTCATCACCGGTGGTGAACACGACCTCACCGAAAACATCATTCACCTGGTGCTGGCGAAACTGCCGGACGCCCCGGCGGGGCCGAAAGGCATTTCGCTGTTCCTGGTGCCGAAGTTCATGGTCAATGCCGACGGCAGCCTCGGCGCACGCAACCCGGCGAACTGCGGTTCGATCGAACACAAAATGGGCATCCAGGCGTCTGCGACCTGCGTGATGAACTTCGACGAGGCCGTGGGTTATCTGGTCGGCGAGCCGAACAAAGGCCTCAACGCGATGTTCACCATGATGAACTACGAGCGTCTGGGCGTCGGCATCCAAGGCCTGGCGACCGGCGAGCGTTCGTACCAGAACGCCGTTGAATATGCGCGCGACCGTCTGCAAAGCCGTTCGCCGACTGGCGCGCAGAACAAAGACAAAGCCGCTGACCCGATCATCGTCCACCCGGACGTGCGGCGCATGCTGCTGACCATGAAAGCCTCGAACGAAGGCGGCCGTGCGTTCTCCACTTACGTGGCGATGCAACTCGACACCGCCAAGTTCAGCGAAGACGCCACCACCCGCAAGCGTGCGGAAGATCTGGTTGCACTGCTGACGCCGGTAGCCAAAGCGTTCCTCACCGATCTGGGTCTGGAAACCACCGTGCACGGCCAGCAGATTTTCGGCGGCCACGGCTATATCCGCGAATGGGGCCAAGAGCAATTGGTGCGCGACGTGCGCATCACCCAGATCTACGAAGGCACCAACGGCATTCAGGCACTGGATCTGGTCGGTCGCAAGATCGTCGGCAGCGGCGGCGCGTTCTACAAGCTGTTCGCTGACGAAATCCGCCACTTCACCGCCACCGCGAGCGCCGATCTGGGCGAATTCACCAAGCCACTGAACGATGCCGTCAATACCCTCGACGAGTTGACGTCGTGGGTGCTGGATCGCGCGAAAAACAACCCGAACGAAATCGGCGCGGCCTCGGTCGAATATCTGCAAGCGTTTGGCTACGTTTCCTACGCGTACATGTGGGCACTGATGGCCAAGGCCTCGCTGGGCAAAGAAACGCAGGACGATTTCTATGCGAGCAAGCTCGGCACTGCACGTTTCTACTTCGCCCGTTTGCTGCCGCGCATTCACTCGTTGAGCGCGTCGGTGAAGGCCGGTAGCGAGTCGTTGTTCCTCTTGGATGCGGCGCAATTCTGACGATGTAACGTCATGTAAGCATTTGCTTACATGACGTGCTGCTGTTCTCCCATATGCGTGGATTGGATCCACGGCTAATCTACATTTCATGGACGTCGCGCAGGAAGCGCAAAGCAACAACACGGACACGTAGGATTCTGCCAGGGTGGCGGAGTGAAATGGATGTCAGGGAAACAGTCTGCAAAGCCCCGCTTCGGCGGGGTTTTCTTTTGCCTGCAGAAAAGTGCTCAAACCAAAGGATCGAGCGGCGGCCTGACTTCGCGCTCCATCACTTCTTCCAGCAATGTCTGCAACAGCGCCAACGGCGCCTGCTGGCGCTGCACATCGCGACAGACCAGCCCAACTTTCAGCGGCACCCGTGGTTCGCTCAGCGGCTTCCACAGCAGATCCTGATCGTCGTATTCCTTCTGCGAACGCCCCGGCAGCACCGTCGCCAGTTTGGTGTGCGGCAGACTGTCGAGAATCCCCACCATATTGTTCAGCTCGGCTTGCACCTGCGGACGGCGCCCGAGGGCGGTCAGTTGTGCCTGCCAGATCTGGCGGATCTGGAATTCTTCACCCAACAGCAACATCGGCAGCTCGGCGGCCTGGCGCATCGAGACTTTCTTGAATTCGCGCAACGGATGATCTGCCGGGATCACCAGCGTCAGTTCATCTTCGTAAAGCATCACGCCATGCAAACCCGGCTGGCGCGGCGGTAGATAACTGATGCCAATATCCAGTGAGCCATTGAGCAAACGTCGCTCGATCTCCAGCCCGGTCAATTCATAAATCTGCACCACCAGATGCGGCTGCGCTTTACGGACGCGCTCAAGCATTTGCGGCACCAGACTGGTGTGAACCGTTTGCAGCACGCCGATCGCCAGCGTTCGCAGCGCCTGGCCCTTGAAGTTGCCCAACGCCTCGCGCGCCCGTTGCAAACCGTCGAGTAGCGGCAACGCGTGGTTATACAAAGTGTGCGCGGCGAGGGTGGGCAGCAGGCGTTTGCTGCTGCGTTCGAACAGAGTGACGTCGAGGTTTTGTTCGAGCTGGCGGATCTGCTGCGACAGCGCCGGTTGCGAGATCGACAGGCGTTCCGCCGCGCGGCCAACATGACCTTCTTCGTAGACCGCGACGAAATAACGCAGTTGTTTGAAATCCATAAGTAATGCTTATCGAAAGTACTGGAAAAACGAAATGGCCCGAAGCCGTCAGTGAGCCTAGTCTAACCGCATTCACAAGGCTTACAGGGCCAGAAAGCGCGATGAATAGCGTTCGCTTCGACAGTGTTTACATAGGCAGTTCAAAACACCTCAAACGAGGTTTTTTGCAATGAATCTGTTCAGTTTGCGGCGCCAGACGCCGAGTCTTGATGACCTCGCGTTCGAGGCCAATCCATCTGACCCTAACGAAAATCTCAGCGCCGAGCGCCTGATGCCCAGCGTCGAACGGCCGCAACAGGTATTCGTCCGTGGTCAGGGTTCGTGGCTATGGGACAGCAACGATCGTGCGTATCTCGACTTTTCCCAGGCCGGTGGCGCCAACAGCCTTGGTCACAGTCCTTCGGCGCTGGTCAAAGCCATCAGCAGTCAGGCGCAGGCGCTGATCAATCCCGGTTTCAATCTGCACAATCGCGGCATGCTCAGCCTCGCCGAACGCCTGTGCGCCGCGACCTCCAGCGATCAGGCTTACCTGCTCAACAGCGGTAGCGAAGCCTGTGAAGCGGCGATCAAACTGGCGCGCAAATGGGGCCAACTGCATCGCGGCGGCGCGTCGCGGATTATTGTTGCGAAGCAGGGTTGTCATGGTCGAAGTCTGGCAACGATTTCCGCCTCGGACAGCTGCAACCTGCACAACCGTTTCGCGCCGCTGCTGCCGGGTTTTGATCTGGTGCCGTTCAACGATTTACCGGCGCTGCATGCGGCGGTCGATGCGCAAACCGTGGCGATCATGCTGGAGCCGATCCAGAGCGATGCCGGTGTAATTCCAGCCACCGAGCATTACCTCAAGGGTGTCGAGCGTCTGTGCCGTGAACTGGGCATTCTGCTGATCCTCGACGAAGTGCAAACCGGCATCGGCCGCTGCGGCACGTTGCTCGCCGAACAGTCCTACGGCGTACGCGCCGATATCGTCGTGCTTGGCAAAGGGCTTGGCGGCGGTGTGCCGTTGGCCGCGTTGCTGGCACGGGGCAAAGCCTGCTGTTTCGAAGCAGGCGAACTCGGCGGCACCCATCACGGCAACGCACTGATGACAGCGGCCGGTCTGGTGGTGCTCGACAGCGTGCAAGACCGCAGCTTTCTCGAACAGATCAACGACAACGGCCAACATCTGCGCGAAGGCCTGGCCCGATTGGCGCACCGCTACGACCACTGCGAAGTGCGCGGCCAAGGCCTGTTTTACGGACTGACCCTGTCAGACGATTCCGCCGAAGCCGTCGTCCACGCCGCCCTGCACGAAGGCCTGCTGCTCAACGCTCCGCAAGCCAACTGCCTGCGCTTCACCCCGGCCCTCACCGTGAGCAAAACCAACATCGACGAAATGCTCCTGCGCCTCACCCGCGCCTTCGCCCGCGTGCGCACCGCACAACTGCAATGCCGCAAAGGGATTGCCGTCTGAGCTGAAGTTTCCTACCCGAATCAAAGAACCGTCTCGCGGTATAACGCACGCCCTACGCCTGATTCTTTTGGCGTGGGGCGTTTTTTTTGTGGCCGGGTTTTGCAGGTGGCAATTAGTCCTTGAGTGTTCGTGGTACGAATGGTTTTTTAGAAAGCGCCAGCAGGGAATGCGGGTTAAGGCCGATCGATATTTTCGAGACGGATGGCTTTGTAATCTATACCACTGGGTGGTATTTTTTTTGGGAAGGGATACCGATGTCATTCAGGCTGTTCAAAACCAAAGGTTTTGCGATACGAGCCGGCAAGGCATGGATCAGCGACGAGGAGCTTCGGGAGGCGTTTTGCCAGATGCTTGCAGGTCAGGCTGACGATCTTGGTGGTGGCGTCTGGAAGAAACGATTGAGCGCCATCCGTCATCGCTCAATTGTTTTGGCGAAGGGAGGGCGCTATTGGATCTATCAAGTGCTGTTTGCAAAGAAAGATCAGAGCAACATCACTCACACAGAACTGAAGGATTTGAGAAAGTTAGCCAAGGTATACGCGCAACTGACTGAAGAGCAGATTCGGGATTTGTTGGCGATGAAAGAGTTTGTGGAGATATTTCATGAGTAAGAAATTCAAAAGTGAAGTTTTTGAATCGATACACGAGTCAGCCAGTGCTCTTCTGGCTGTCGGAGCAATCAGCAAGGCAACCATGCGGGAGTTTGATGAGTCTTGCCTGGCAACGGTGCCAGAAGCGATCCCAGCCGATCAGATCAAGGCGCTACGCGAGCGCAATAATGTCAGCCAGCCAGTATTCGCACGGTATTTGAATACCAGTGCATCGACGATTAAACAGTGGGAATCGGGAGACAAACACCCAAGTGGGATGGCCCTCAAGCTGCTGAGTATCGTGCAGAAGCATGGGCTGAAAATTCTGGCTTAAGGCGGTGGGCAGCTATTGCACTGAACCCTGACGAACGGCGCGGGTCGATTAGCTTGTATGGCTCAGGTGAGCCAACCCCCATTCAGGAGCTGCCCCATGGATTTTATTCGGATCATCATCGCTATTTTGTTGCCGCCACTGGGTGTGTTTCTGCAGGTCGGGTTTGGCGGGGCGTTCTGGTTGAATATTCTGCTGACGTTGTGCGGGTATATTCCGGGGATCGTGCATGCGGTGTATATCATCGCCAAGCGCTGAGCCAGATGCATGCCCTGTAGGAGCTGCGGCACGCTGCGATCTTTTGATTTTGATTTGAGGATCAGGATCAAAAGATCGC
>NZ_JASCPK010000120.1:0-17772 GCF_029959385.1 Pseudomonas sp. PS01303 | reverse complement strand
CTGCCGAAGGCTGCGATCTTTTGATGTTGCTGTTGAAGATCAAGATCAAGATCAAAAGATCGCAGCCTTCGGCAGCTCCTACACGGGGTTGGGTTTGTGGTTATTGGGTTATTTTCCGCCGCTACCAGCGACACTCTCGCCGCCGCGCGTCAGGTAATACGCGCCAAGGATCGGCAGCATCGTCACCATCATCACCAGCATCGCGACGACGTTGGTCACCGGCACATCCCGTGGCCGGCTCAGTTGATTGAGCAGCCACAACGGCAACGTGCGCTCATGCCCGGCGGTGAACGTGGTGACGATGATTTCGTCGAACGACAGCGCAAACGCCAACATGCCGCCCGCCAGTAAAGCCGAGCCAAGGTTCGGCAGGATGATGTAGCGAAAGGTCTGCCAGCCATCGGCGCCGAGATCCATCGAGGCCTCGATCAAACTGTGCGAAGTGCGGCGCAGGCGGGCGATGACGTTGTTGTAGACGATCACCACGCAGAAGGTCGCGTGGCCTACGATGATGGTGAACATCCCCGGCTCGATCCCCAGGGTTTTGAACGTGGCCAGCAGCGCGATCCCGGTGATGATCCCCGGCAGCGCAATCGGCAAAATCAGCATCAGCGAAATACCCTGTTTGCCGAAGAAATCCCGGCGGTACAAAGCGGCCGATGCGAGTGTGCCAAGCACCATCGCAATCAACGTGGCGATCGCTGCGATCTGCAGTGAGAGCTTGATCGACTCCAGCACATCCGGCCGCGAAAAAGCCACGCTGAACCAGTGCAACGTGAGGCCTTTCGGCGGAAAGCTGAACGCGGCTTCTTCGGTGTTGAAGGCGTACAGGAAGATGATCAGGATCGGAAAGTGCAGAAACACCAACCCGCCCCACGCTGCGATTTTCAGGCCTAGAGAGGCATGCCCTTGTGATGAAGAGTCAGAGTGCATCGAAAGCCCCCAGTCGTTTGACGATGGACAGGTAAACCGCGATCAACACAATCGGCACCAGCGTGAACGCCGCCGCCATTGGCATATTGCCAATCGCACCTTGCTGCGCGTAGACCATGCTGCCGACGAAGTACCCCGGCGGCCCGACCAGTTGCGGCACGATGAAGTCGCCCAGGGTCAGCGAAAACGTGAAGATCGAACCGGCGGCAATCCCTGGAATCGACAGCGGCAAAATCACCTGCATAAAGGTCTGACGCGGCTTCGCACCAAGGTCAGCGGAGGCCTGCAACAGCGACGGTGGCAGACGTTCCAGCGAAGCCTGAATCGGCAGAATCATGAACGGCAGCCAGATGTACACAAACACCATGAATCGCCCCAGATGCGAGGTCGACAGAGTGCTGCCGCCCACCCCGGGAATCCCCAAGATGAACTGCAAAACCGGCTCCAATCCCAAGTGCTGCACGAACCATTGCGCCACGCCGCCCTTGGCCAGCAGCAACGTCCACGCATAGGCCTTGACGATGTAACTGGCCCACATCGGCATCATCACCGCGATATAGAAAAACGCCTTGGTTTTGCCGGTGGTGTAGCGCGCCATGTAGTAGGCGATCGGGAACGCGACGATGGCGCTGGCGATCGACACGACGATGGCCATGCTCAGCGTGCGCAGGATGATGTCGAAGTTCGACGGCTGAAACAGCGCGGCGAAATTCGCCAGGGTCAGGTCAGGGGTGACCGCCATGGTGAAGTCGTCGAAGGTGTAGAAACCCTGCCACAACAGCACCAGCAGCGAGCCGAGATAAATCGCGCCGAACCACAGCAATGGCGGCACCAGCAGCATCGACAAATACAGGTTCGGCTTGCGGTAGAGCAGGTTGGAAAACCTGCGCAACGGCGGCGATGCAGTCATCGCGAGCGTGCTCATATCAAACCCCGCTCGCCACGGTGTCGTGCAGCGGAATCATCGCTTCCCGGGCCCAACGCGCGCTCAGGCGCTGGCCGGTCTGATGCTGCGCGCTGCTGTCGATCCACTGATTGTTGGCGTGGCTGATGCTCAGGGTCTGGCCGTTTTCCAGTTTCAATTCATAGCGCGTGGCGCTGCCCTGATACTGGATATCGTGGAGCAGGCCGCTGACTTCGATTTCGTGACTTGCGAGTGGGCCTTCGGCGAAACGCACGTGTTCGGGGCGGATCGAAAATGGCTGCGGATGACCGCTGATTTCACGGGCCAGATCGCCGCGAATCACGTTCGAGGTGCCGACGAATTCAGCCACGAATGTAGTGGTCGGTTTCATGTACAAATTGCGCGGCGTGTCGACCTGTTCGATGCGGCCCTTGTTGAACACGGCGACGCGGTCGGACATCGACAGCGCTTCCGTTTGATCGTGGGTGACGAAGATGAAAGTGATGCCGAGCTGGCGTTGCAGCTTCTTCAGTTCGCTTTGCATTTGCTCGCGCAATTTCAGATCGAGCGCGCCCAAAGGCTCATCAAGCAACAGCACGCGCGGACGATTGACCAAGGCGCGGGCGAGGGCGACACGCTGGCGCTGACCGCCGGACAATTGCACCGGTTTACGCGCGCCGTAACCGCCGAGGGCGACCATGTCCAAGGCTTCTTCGGCGCGTTTGTGCCGTTCGGTTTTGCCGACGCCTTTGACCTTCAATCCGTAGGCGACGTTGTCGAGGACGTTCATGTGCGGGAACAGCGCGTAATCCTGAAACACCGTGTTGACGTCGCGTTGATACGGCGGCAAACCGGCCGCTTCAGCACCGTGAATGCGGATCGAACCGGCGCTCGGTTGTTCGAACCCGGCGATCAGGCGCAGGCAGGTGGTTTTGCCCGAGCCGGAAGGGCCGAGCATGGAAAAGAACTCGCCGTCCTCGATATCGATGGAAACCCGGTCAACGGCCTTCACTTCGCCGAACTGTCGGGAAACGTTGGTGAACTGGACTGCAAGCGTCATGGTGCGGTGCTCCGGTAAAGCGGGCTTTCAAAAAAGTCGTGTGTGCGTCGAAAAGATCGCAGCCTGCGGCAGCTCCTACAGGAGAGGAGAGCGGTGCCATTGATCGTTCCCGCGCTCCGCGTGGGAATGCAGCCTGTGACGCTCCGCGTCATTTCATGCGAATGGACGCGGAGCGTCCGGTGATGCATTCCCACGCAGAGCGTGGGAACGATCGGCATCGAGTGAAGACTAGCGGCCGCCCATGATCGCGATGTAGTCCTGCGTCCAGCGGCTATACGGCACAAACTTGCCACCTTCAGCCTGCGGGGTTTTCCAGAAAGCGATCTTGTCGAACTGGTCGAAACCGTTGGTTTTGCAACCTTCAGCGCCAAGCAATTCGCTGCCCTTGCACGCCGCCGGCACGGCCGGCAACGAACCAAACCACGCCGCCACATCGCCCTGGACTTTCGGTTTCAGAGACCAGTCCATCCACTTGTACGCGCAGTTCGGGTGCTTGGCCTCGGCGTGCAACATGGTGGTGTCAGCCCAACCCGTGGCGCCTTCTTTCGGAATGGTCGACGCAATCGGCTGCTTCTCGTTCATCAAACCGTTGACCTGATACGGCCACGCGCTCGACGCCACCACGCCTTCGTTTTTGAAGTCGCTCATCTGCACCGTGGTGTCATGCCAGTAGCGGTGGATCAGCGGCTGCTGCGCGCGCAACAGATCGAGCACGGCTTTGTACTGATCTTCGGTGAGTTGGTACGGGTCTTTGATGCCCAATTCAGGCTTGGTCGACTTCAGATACAGCGCTGCATCAGCGATATAGATCGGGCCGTCATAGGCCTGCACGCGGCCCTTGTTCGGTTTGCCATCGGGCAGATCCTGCGCGGCGAACACCACGTTCCAACTGGTCGGCGCGGTCTTGAACACGTTGGTGTTGTACATCAACACGTTCGGGCCCCACTGGTACGGGGTGCCGTAAGTCTGGTTGTTGACCACGTACCACGGCGCGTCTTTGAGGCGCGGGTCGAGGGTGTTCCAGTTCGGGATCAACGCGGTGTTGATCGGTTGCACACGCTTGCCGACGATCAATCGCAACGAGGCATCGCCCGACGCGGTGACCAGGTCGTAACCGCCCTTGGCCATCAGGCTGACCATTTCGTCCGAGGTGGCCGCTGTCTTCACGTTGACCTTGCAGCCGGTTTCCTGCTCGAAACCGGTCACCCAGTCGTAGGCCTTGTCGCTCTCGCCACGTTCGATGTAGCCCGGCCACGCAACGATATCCAGCTGACCTTCGCCGGCGCCGACGGCCTTCAACGGCTCGGCGGCTTGCAGGCTGGCGCTGGCCAGCAAGGCCGTAGTGATTGCACTGAGCAGTGCGGTCTTGTGCACGAACATGGTTGAACCCTCTTCTTTAAATTATGGTCGGGGCAGTTGTGAACGCGGTGAAGCATGCCGTTGGCGGCTTGTTATTAGCGTAGTCAGAGATGCTGGCCGTGGCGGGCCATGATGTGCCGCACCACGCTGTAGTCCTGCAGCGAATCACTGGATAAGTCTTTGCCGTAACCGGAGCGTTTCAGCCCGCCGTGGGGCATTTCGCTGACCAGCATGAAATGGCTGTTGATCCACGTGCAGCCGTACTGCAAGCGCGCGGCAACCTGCATCGCCTTGTCTAGATTCTGTGTCCACACCGACGAGGCGAGGCCGTATTCGGAGTCGTTGGCCCAATCCACGGCCTGCGAGAGTTCGTCGAAACGGGTCACGGTGACCACCGGGCCGAACACTTCGCGCTGGACGATTTCGTCACTCTGTTTGCAACCGGCTAGCAGCGTCGGTTGATAGTAGAAACCGGCACCGGAATGCACCGCTGCACCGGTCACGCGTTCGATGTGCGGCTGACCGAGGGCGCGTTCGACGAAACTGGCGACGCGGTCGCGCTGGCGGGTGCTGATCAGCGGGCCAATCTCGTTGTCGGCATCACGTTTGCCGGCGAAGCGCAGGCTGCTGACGGCGGCGCCGAGTTCGGCGACCAATTTGTCGTGAATTCCGGCCTGCGCGTAGATCCGGCAGGCGGCAGTGCAGTCCTGGCCGGCGTTGTAGTAGCCGTAAGTGCGCACGCCTTCGACCACAGCCTGGATGTCGGCGTCGTTGCAGACGATCACCGGAGCTTTGCCGCCGAGTTCAAGGTGCGTGCGTTTCAGGGTTTTCGCGGCGGCCTGAAGGATTTTCTGCCCTGTGACGATATCGCCGGTCAGCGAGACCATGCGCACTTTCGCGTGGCCGACCAAATGGCTGCCGACGCCTTCGCCGCCACCGCAGATGATGTTGATCACCCCGCGCGGGAGGATTTCGGCCAGCGCTGGCGCCAGTGCGAGGATCGACAGCGGTGTGTGTTCGGACGGCTTGAACACCAGCGTGTTGCCGGCGGCGAGGGCCGGGGCGATTTTCCACGCGGCCATCATGATCGGGTAATTCCACGGCGCAATCGAGGCGACCACGCCAATCGGATCGCGCCGCACCATGCTGGTGTAGCCCGGCAGGTATTCGCCGCTGAGCTGGCCGGTCTGGCAACGCACGGCGCCGGCGAAGAACCGGAAGACATCGACGGTCGCTGTCAAATCGTCCTGACGCGCCAGGTGCAACGGCTTGCCGCAGTTCAGCGATTCGAGGCGGGCAAGGTGATCGGCGTGTTTTTCGACGGCGTTGGCGATGTCCAACAGCAGGTTCGAACGTTGCTGCGGCGTGGTGCGCGACCATTCGGCGAAGGCGCGGTGGGCGGCGAGGATGGCGGCTTCGACTTGCTCGGTGCTGGCCTCGGCGATGTGGGTGAGGATTTCACCGGTGGCCGGGTTGAGAATCGGCTCGACGAAACCTTCCCCGGCGACCAATTCGCCGTCGATCAACAACGCGGTACACATCGGGGTCTGCGCGCCAGCCATTTTCCGCGTTCTCTTTTCTTGTGTGGCCATTGTTGCTCCCTGATATCGGGAGCCGACCGTCTTATAGATGCAGCAAGACTAGTGCGCGGCTCCGAGGTCGACAAATTCTAAATACTGAAGGCAGCATTCGATTAAATAGATGGCTTGCGCCCGCCGTGGGGTTGCTCACGGGCCACAGTGAGAAATGGATCGACGAGAGCGGGGCGCGCGGTGCCACGGCGCCAGGCCAGGCCGACGTCTAGCGTCTGGTTGAGGTCGGCAATCGGCCTCGCTTCGATGATGTCGCCCTCCAGTGACCATGGGCGATAAGTCATGTCTGGCTGGATCGACACGCCCAAACCGGCGGCGACAAGACTTCGTACGGCCTCGGTGGACGCGGTTCTCAGGGTAATTTTTGGTTGCAGGCCGGCGCCGCGCCACAGGCGTTGGGCATTACGATCCATTTCATCGACGTTGAGTTGAATCAACGGCTCGCGGGCGACATCGGCGAGGTTGATGCTGTCGTGCTCCAGCAGTGGATGCTGGGCCGGGAGCCACAAACGGTGCGGCGAGTGAGTCAACACTTCAGTCTGCAAGGCATGGCGATCTTCGAGGTTGGAGAGGATCAACACGCCGACATCGATCTCGCCGCTGACCAGCAGGTGTTCGATATACGGACGCTCGTCTTCCATCACGCGGATCTCGACGTTGGGATAAGCGCGCTGAAAACGGGTGAGCAGATCCGCGAGGTAATAACCGGCGACCAGACTGGTTACGCCGACGATCAACTGCCCGGCAACTTGGTCGGTGCTCTGTTGCAGGCTGCGTTTGGCGTTGTCCACAGTCGCAAGAATCAGGTGAGCCTGACGTAGGAATTGATGACCTTGGTGCGTAAGCGTCATGCCTTTGGCGTGACGGCTAAACAGGCTGACGCCGATTTCTTCTTCCAGTTGCTGGATCGCTAACGTCAGGGTCGACTGGGAAATGAACGCGGTTTGCGCGGCGGCGGAGATCGAGCCGGTCTCGGCCACAGCGATAAAGTGACGAATCTGACGCAGGGTCATCATGACGGGAATACCCGGTGGGCGGTTTTTATAGATGGATCTGAGTGTATATCTATTTTCACGAAGGCCTGCGGGCAGCGAGCAACATCTGGAAGCACACTCGCAGGCCGGTCACGGGCACTTTCGAACTAGGCTGGAGGCCTTATAGATCCGGATAACCCCTGTTTTGGAGGCGGAACATGAACACCCGTGGATTGCTCGATCAACTACTCAAGTCCGGCCAGGATCTGTTGCAGAACAAGGCCGGTGGTTCGCAGAACAAATCCTCCGGTGGAGGCTTGGGCGGCTTGCTCGGTGGCGCATCTGGCTCCGGTGGCCTCGGCGGCCTGTTGTCAGGCGCGGGCGGCGGAGCGCTGGCGGCTGGCGCGATGGGATTGCTGCTCGGTAACAAAAAAGTGCGCAAGGTCGGCGGCAAAGTCGCGATCTACGGCGGCCTCGCGGCGCTGGGTGTGCTGGCTTACAAGGCTTATGGCAACTACAACGCGCAGAAGGGCACAGCCCCACAACGCGAACCGCAAACCCTCGACCGTTTGCCACCGGCACAGGCCGAGGAACACAGCCAAGCCATTCTCAAAGCGCTGGTCGCCGCCGCCAAGGCTGACGGCCACATCGATGATCGCGAGCGTCAGTTGATCGAAGGTGAATTCACCAAACTCGACAACGATCAGGAGCTGCAACACTGGCTGCACGCTGAACTCAACAAACCTCTGGATCCCACCGACGTCGCCCGCGCCGCGAGTACGCCGGAAATGGCCGCCGAGATGTACATCGCCAGTGTGATGCTGGTGGACGAAGAGAACTTCATGGAGAAGTCGTATCTGGATGAACTGGCGCGGCAGTTGAAGCTGGAGCCCGGTCTGAAAATCGAACTGGAGAAGCAGGTGCGCCAGGCGTTGACTTAAATCTTGTGGGTTGTCGGGGCCGTCGGTAGTTTGTAGCACCTCGCACATTTACGGGAACAACGCATGACCACGCCCAATCGTCTGACGCATCTGGATGCCCTGCGAGGCATCGCGGCATTGTTGGTCATGGCTGCGCACTTCATCGAAAGAACGCCGCTCAAGGACACGTTTTTCTTCACCTACGTGAACCTCGGGCAGGTGGGCGTGGTGATCTTCTTTCTGCTCAGCGGAATGGTCATTCCCTACAGCCTGAAAGAAGGTCGGCATGCGCTGGCGGCGTTCGCCGTTTCGCGGTTATTCCGGTTGTACCCGGCGTACTGGTTTTCCATTGCGCTGGCGGTGTTGAGTTCGTATTGGTTTTTGTCGACGCCGGTGCCGGTCTCGACCGTGCTGATTAACATGACGATGTTTCAGGCGCTTCTGAAAACCCCGGATCTGTTTGGGGTTTACTGGACGCTGATCATTGAGATGTTCTTTTACATGGCCTGCGCGGCGCTGTTCAGCGTGGGGCTTTTGCGCAAGGCCGGCGTGCGATTTGGCGCGGCCATTGGTTTGCTGATCGTGGCGCTGATCTTTGCAGCGGCCCGGTTTTATATGGCGAAAAAGATCCCGGTGGCGCTGCCGCTGTGCCTGTCGATCATGTTTTTTGGCAGCCTCTGGCGAGATGTCAGCCTCGGTGCGGGCACCGCGTCCCTTCGCCAATTCGTCGCAGTCTGGCTGGCATTGTTCGTGGTATTGCTGCCGGTGATTTGCCTGTTGGCCTACAACGCCGACTATGGGCACAACGAAAATCCCTACGCCTACCTGGTCAGCTATCTGGCGGGGATGGCGTTTGCGCTGGCTATGACCTTGTTTTTCCGCCGTCACTTCAAGAGCCTGACGTATCTGGGCACGATCAGTTATTCGGTGTATCTGATGCACCCGTTTTTTCTGGAGTGGGCAGCGCACGCGACGGTTCTTCAGGCGCAATTCAACCCGGGCGTCTTCCTCTGCTACGTGCTGGCAACGCTGCTGCTAGCCAGCGTCAGCTACCGATTGCTGGAAAAACCCAGTGTCGGCGTGGGAAGGGCGATCATCACAAGATTGCGCAACGGCTTCCCCCTGCAAGCACAGTCTTAAGCCCAGCCACCATCCCCTGTGTGAGCGGGCTTGCTCGCGAATGCGGTCTATCAGTTATTCAAAGTGTTGACTGACACACCGCCTTCGCGAGCAAGCCCGCTCCCACTTTTGGTCGTGGAGGTCCTGAGATTTTGGTTAGGCACCTGATGCAGTAGGGCCGTAATGGCCATTGCGGCGCCTCTTTTTGCCGTTTCATCGCTGGCACGCCCACCCCTAATTGTCGGACAGTCCCACTCCAGAGCCTCCCGACAACCGCGTCGGGCAGGCCCGGGGGTTAAAAAGCGTCTTATAAATGAAACACCGCCCTCGGCTATACTCCCCGCATTTCGACCTAGGCACGAGGAATCACTGTGAAGAACTGGACGTTGCGCCAACGCATTTTGGCGAGCTTTGCGGTGATTATCGCCATCATGTTGCTGATGGTGGTGCTCTCCTATTCGCGACTGTTGAAGATCGAAGCCAGTGAAAACAGTGTCCGCGACGACGCGATTCCCGGGGTTTATTACAGCTCGATGATTCGCGGCGCGTGGGTCGACAGCTATTTGCAGACTCAGGAACTGTTGGGGCTCAAGGAAGGGCAGGGCATCAGCAGCGAAGACGAGGCCGATTACAAGTCGTTCGAGTCGCGCCTGCTGGAGCAGATGGAAAATTACCGCAAGACCATGGCGACCGACGAGGATCGCCGCGAGTTCGCCGCGTTCGAGAAGTATCACGACGCCTATCTGCAACTTCAGGACGTGGTGCTCGACTTGCACAAACGCAACATGGAAGCCGACGCGATCAAGGTTTTCCACGAGAAACTCACGCCAGCCTGGTACGCCGGCCGCATGAAGCTCAACGACATCATCGGCGAAAACAAAAAAGTCGCCGATCAGGCCATGGCCAATATCGATGAGGCTGTGGCAGCCGCCAAAGTCAGCATGATCATTTCCCTGCTGGTCGCCGTTCTGGCCGCCGGCTTGTGTGGTCTGCTGTTGATGCGCGCGATCATGGCGCCGATGAACCGCATCGTGAAAATCCTCGAAATCATGCGCACCGGCGACCTCAGCTCGCGCCTGAACCTCGACCGCAAAGACGAATTCGGCGCGGTGGAAACCGGCTTCAACGACATGATGACCGAGCTCACCTCGCTGGTGTCCCAGGCGCAGCGCTCATCGGTGCAGGTGACCACCTCGGTGACTGAAATCGCCGCCACTTCCAAACAGCAGCAAGCCACCGCCACCGAAACCGCCGCGACCACCACCGAAATCGGCGCGACCTCCCGCGAAATCGCCGCCACGTCGCGCGATCTGGTGCGCACCATGACTGAAGTCTCCACCGCTGCCGATCAGGCCTCGGTGGCCGCCGGCTCCGGCCAGCAAGGCCTCGCACGCATGGAAGACACCATGCACTCGGTGATGGGCGCCGCCGATCTGGTCAACGCCAAACTGGCGATCCTCAACGAGAAGGCCGGCAACATTAATCAGGTGGTGGTGACCATCGTCAAAGTGGCCGACCAGACCAACCTGCTCTCGCTCAACGCCGCGATCGAAGCCGAGAAGGCCGGTGAATACGGCCGTGGTTTTGCCGTGGTCGCCACCGAAGTGCGCCGTCTGGCGGATCAGACTGCGGTCGCCACGTATGACATCGAACAAATGGTGCGCGAGATTCAGTCGGCGGTGTCGGCCGGTGTGATGGGCATGGACAAATTCTCCGAAGAAGTGCGTCGCGGCATGTCCGAGGTGCAGCAGGTCGGCGAGCAACTGTCGCAGATCATTCATCAAGTGCAGGCGCTGGCGCCGCGCGTGTTGATGGTCAATGAAGGCATGCAGGCGCAGGCCACCGGCGCCGAGCAGATCAACCACGCGCTGGTGCAGTTGGGCGATGCCAGCAGCCAGACCGTCGAATCGTTGCGTCAGGCCAGTTTCGCCATCGACGAACTGAGCCAGGTGGCCGTCGGGCTGCGCAGCGGCGTATCGCGATTCAAAGTCTGATGAGCGAAATCATCGCCAAACGCAACGTCGCCCCGGTGGCGAAGCAGGCGTTATTCCTGCTGTTTCGCATTGGCAGCGAACGTTACGCGTTGCGCGCGACCGAGGTGGCGGAAGTGCTGCCGCGCCTGCCATTGAAACCGATCGCGCGGGCGCCGCAATGGGTCGCCGGGGTCTTCGCTTATCGTGGTGCGGTGGTGCCGGTGATTGACCTCAGCGCGCTGACATTCGGTCAACCGGCCGAGGCGCGCACCAGCACGCGACTGGTGCTGGTGCATTATCGCCCGGACGAGTCGCAGCCGGGGCAATGGCTCGGGCTGGTTCTTGAACAGGCCACCGACACGCTGCGCTGCAATCCGCAGGATTTTCAGCCGTACGGCCTCGACAATCGCGAGGCGCCGTACCTCGGCCCGGTGCGCGAAGATGCGCAGGGGCTGGTGCAATGGGTGCGGGTCAATGACTTGCTCGATGACGGCGTGCGCGCCTTGCTGTTCCCCGATCCGCCGCTGAGTCCGGCGCAGTTCGAGGGGCAGCCATGAGCAGCGATCAGCGCTTTTTCGACTTCCTCAAGGAGCGCATCGGCCTCGATGTGACCTCGGTGGGCCCGGCGATCATCGAGCGTGCGGTGCGTCAGCGCACCACGCTGTCGCAAGCGGCCAACGCCGAAGAGTACTGGCAGTTGCTGCAAGGTTCGCGCGATGAACAGCAAGCGCTGATCGAAGCGGTGATCGTCCCGGAAACATGGTTTTTCCGTTACCCGGAATCTTTCGCGACGCTGGGCAAACTGGCGCTGAAACGCCTTGGCGAGCTGAACAACATGCGTGCGCTGCGCATCCTCAGCCTACCGTGTTCGACCGGTGAAGAACCGTATTCAATTGCCATGGCCTTGCTCGATGCCGGGCTCAAACCGCATCAATTCAAAGTCGACGGCATGGACGTCAGCCCTTTGTCGGTGGAAAAGGCCCGGCGCGCGCTGTACGGCAAGAACTCGTTTCGTGGCGATGAACTGACCTATCGCGAGCGCCATTTCAGTGCGCAACAGGACGGTCATTTGCTCAACGAAAATGTCCGCGAGCAGGTGCGTTTGCAGGTGGGCAACGTGCTTGATCCAACGCTGTGGGCCAGCGATCCGCCGTTCGATTTTGTGTTCTGTCGCAACCTGCTGATCTATTTCGACCAAGCGACGCAGAAGCAAGTGTTCGAAGTGCTCAAACGCCTCACCCATGACGACGGCGTGCTGTTTATCGGCCCGGCCGAGGGCAGTCTGCTCGGGCGTCTGGGCATGCGTTCGATCGGCATCCCGCAGTCCTTCGCGTTCAGTCGTCACAGCGATCCGCATCCCGAGCCGCTGCCGACGCCAAAACCGGTCACGTTGCCGATCAGCCCACCGCCACGCAGCACGCCGCCAACGCCGGTACGCAATCGGCCGTTCAGCGCAGTGACGCCAATGCCGACCACCCGCGCCAGCGCCAACCCGGACGCGGCAACGCTGCTGGCGAACATTGCCGCGCTGGCCAACGAAGGCAAAAGCGCCGAGGCCCGTGCCGCGTGCGAACAGTATTTGCGCAGCCACGAACCGGTGGCGCAAGTGTTTTACTGGCTCGGCCTGCTCAGCGATGTTGCCGGCCTGACCCTTGAAGCCCAAGGCTTCTACCGCAAAGCTCTGTACCTCGAACCGCAACACCCCGAAGCGCTGATGCACCTGGCCGCATTGCTGCAGGCCCAGGGTGACAGCGCCGGTGCCAGACGATTGCAGGAGCGCGCTGCCCGCAGCGGCCGCACCGCCGACAGTGAGCGTAAACGATGATCGCGTCCGACACCTTGAACGTCACCCACGAAGACGCCCGGGCCATCGACGATTGCTGGAACCGCATCGGTATCCATGGCGACAAGTCCTGTCCGCTGCTGGAAGAACACATTCATTGCCGCAACTGCGCGGTGTATTCCGCCGCCGCCACGCGATTGCTCGACCGTTACTCGTTGCAGCAGGATGAGCGCGATCCGGTCGCCAGCGTGGTTGAAACCGACGTCAAAACCCGTTCGTTGCTGATGTTCCGTCTCGGCGAAGAATGGCTTGGGCTGGCAACGCGCAGTCTGGTCGAAGTGGCGCCGATGCAGGCGATCCACTCGTTGCCGCACCAGCGCTCACGGGCCTTGCTTGGCGTGGCCAACGTGCGCGGCGCGCTGGTGGCGTGTCTGTCGCTGGTTGAGTTGCTTGATCTGGACGCCAATGCCGTGCCGGTCAGCACCGGGCGGGTGATGCCGCGCATGCTGATCATCGCCGCCCATGGCGGGCCGGTGGTGGTGCCGGTGGATGAAGTCGACGGCATACATGCCATCGACGAGCGCATCCTTGATGCCGCCTCGCAATCCGGGGCGCAGGCCAGTGCCAAATATACCCGTGGCGTCCTGCAGTTTCGCGGTCGCAGCCTGCGTTGGCTGGATGAAGAACAGTTGCTGTCCGCCGTGACCCGGAGCCTCACATGACCCCCGAGCAAATGCGCGACGCCTCCTTGCTGGAGCTGTTCAGCCTCGAAGCCGAAGCGCAGACCCAAGTGCTCAGCACCGGTTTGCTGGCGCTGGAACGCAATCCGACCCAGGCCGATCAACTCGAATCGTGCATGCGCGCGGCGCACTCGCTCAAAGGCGCGGCGCGGATTGTCGGCATCGACAGCGGCGTCAGCGTCGCCCACGTGATGGAAGATTGTCTGGTCAGCGCGCAGGAAGGGCGATTGTTGCTGCGTCCGGAACACATCGATGCGTTGTTGCAGGGCACCGATCTGCTGATGCGCATTGCGACGCCGGCGAATGCGCCGCAACCGCGCGATATTGAAGCGTACGTGGCGTTGATGGGGCAGTTGCTCGATCCGTCAGCGCTGCCAACTGCCGTCGCTGCGCCGGTGATGGCCGAGTTGCAACTCGAAGCACCGTCTGCGCCTGCTTTCGAACCGCCGGTTGAAACGCCAGAACCCACGCCACAGAAAAGCCGACGCACCACCGAGGGTGGCGAACGCGTGCTGCGCGTGACCGCCGAACGCCTCAACAGCCTGCTCGATCTGTCGAGTAAATCGCTGGTCGAAACCCAGCGCCTCAAGCCGCATCTGGCGACTATGCAGCGCCTCAAGCGCATGCAGAACAACGGCCTGCGCGCGCTGGAAAATCTCAACGTGCACCTCAAGGAACACGCGCTGAGCCTTGAAGCGCTGGAAGCTCTGGAAGACGCGCGGCGCTTGCTCGCCGAATCGCAGCAACTGCTGAGCGAGAAAAACGCCGAACTCGACGAGTTCGCCTGGCAGGCCAGCCAGCGCGCGCAAGTGCTTTACGACACTGCGTTGGCCTGCCGCATGCGCCCGTTCGCCGACGTGCTCACCGGTCAGGTGCGCATGGTGCGTGATCTGGGCCGCAGTCTCGGCAAACAGGTGCGGCTGGAGATCGAAGGTGAAAAGACTCAGGTCGACCGCGACGTACTGGAAAAACTCGAAGCACCGCTAACGCATTTGCTGCGCAACGCGGTCGATCACGGCATCGAAACCCCGGAGCAGCGCCTGCTCAAGGGCAAATCCGAGGAAGGCCTGATCCGTCTGCGCGCCTCGCATCAGGCCGGTTTGCTGGTGCTGGAGCTGAGCGATGACGGTAATGGCGTCGATCTGGAAAAGGTGCGCCGCAGCATTATTGAACGGCAGTTATCCCCAGCCGAAACCGCTGCGCAGTTGAGCGAAGAAGAACTGCTGACGTTCCTCTTTCTGCCCGGTTTCAGCCTGCGCGACACGGTCACCGAAGTCTCCGGCCGTGGCGTCGGCCTCGACGCGGTGCAGCACATGGTGCGCCAGTTGCGCGGCGCGGTGGAGCTGGAGCAAACGGCGGGCGAGGGCAGTCGTTTCCATCTGGAGGTGCCGCTGACCCTGTCGGTGGTGCGCAGTCTGGTGGTAGAAGTCGGCGAGGAGGCCTACGCCTTTCCGCTCGCGCACATCGAACGCATGTGCGATCTGGAGCCCGAAGACATCGTGCAGGTCGAAGGTCGCCAGCATTTCTGGCACGAAGGCCGGCATGTCGGGCTGGTTGCGGCGAGTCAATTGCTCAATCGCCCGGCCAGCCAGAACAGCGGCGAAACCCTGAAAGTCGTGGTGATCCGCGAGCGCGACGCGATTTATGGCGTGGCCGTGGAGCGCTTCATTGGCGAGCGCACCTTGGTGGTCTTGCCTCTGGATGAGCGTCTGGGCAAAGTGCAGGACATCTCTGCCGGCGCCTTGCTCGACGACGGTTCGGTGGTGTTGATCGTCGACGTTGAGGACATGCTGCGTTCGGTGGACAAACTGCTCAATACCGGGCGCCTTGAGCGCATCGCCCGCCATGGCAATCAGGCCTTGGAAGCGGCGCGCAAACGCGTGCTTGTAGTCGACGACTCGCTGACCGTACGCGAGTTGCAACGCAAGCTGCTGCTCAATCGCGGCTACGACGTCGCGGTGGCGGTGGACGGTATGGACGGCTGGAACGCCCTGCGCTCCGAGGATTTTGATTTGCTGATTACCGACATCGACATGCCGCGCATGGACGGCATCGAGCTGGTCACCTTGCTGCGCCGCGACAACCGTCTGCAATCGCTGCCGGTGATGGTTGTGTCGTACAAGGATCGTGAAGAGGATCGCCGCCGTGGACTGGACGCCGGGGCGGACTATTATTTAGCCAAAGCCAGTTTTCATGACGACGCCCTGCTCGACGCAGTGGTCGAGCTCATCGGGGGAGCGCGGGCATGAAGATCGCAATCGTCAACGACATGCCGATGGCGGTGGAGGCGCTGCGCCGTGCGCTGGCCTTCGAGCCGGCGCATCAGGTGGTCTGGGTCGCCCGCAACGGCGCCGAGGCGGTGCAACTGTGCGCCGAAAACACCCCGGATCTGATCCTCATGGATCTGATCATGCCGGTGATGGACGGCGTCGAAGCCACGCGGCGGATCATGGCCGAAACGCCGTGCGCGATCGTGATTGTCACGGTTGACCGCCAGCAGAACGTCCATCGCGTGTTCGAGGCCATGGGCCATGGCGCGCTGGACGTGGTCGATACCCCGGCCCTCGGTGCCGGCGACGCGCGGGAAGCGGCGGCGCCGTTGCTGCGTAAGATCCTTAATATTGGCTGGCTGATCGGCGACAAGGCACCGCGCTCGCGCCCGGCACCGACACCTCCGCGAAGCTCCGGCTCGCGCCAGCGACTGGTGGCGATCGGTTCATCGGCGGGTGGCCCGGCGGCGCTGGAAGTCTTGCTCAAGGGTCTGCCCCGCGATTTTTCGGCGGCGATTGTGCTGGTGCAGCACGTCGATCAGGTGTTCGCCGCCGGCATGGCCGAATGGCTGGCCAGCGCCAGCGGCCTCGATGTGCGTCTGGCCCGCGAAGGCGAACCGCCACAGACCGGCGCGGTGTTGCTGGCCGGCACCAACCACCACATTCGTTTACTCAAGAACGGCACGCTGGCCTACACCGCCGAACCGGTCAACGAGATCTACCGGCCCTCGATCGACGTGTTTTTCGAGAGCGTCGCCAGCTACTGGAACGGTGATGCGGTCGGGGTTTTGTTGACCGGGATGGGACGCGACGGCGCGCAAGGGCTTAAGCTTTTGCGTCAACAGGGTTATCTGACCATCGCGCAGGATCAGCAAAGCAGTGCGGTGTACGGCATGCCCAAGGCCGCCGCCGCGATCGATGCCGCCGTAGAAATCCGCCCCTTGGAAAAGATAGCGCCACGATTGCTGGAGATTTTCCCCAAATGAACCGATTTATCCGCAATCCTGGCCCCCGCAGTACTCAGGTGACCGCCCATGACTGATTTACAGATCGACGACATTAAAACCGACGAAAACGCCGCCATGGTGTTGTTGGTGGACGATCAGGCGATGATCGGCGAAGCCGTGCGCCGTGGGCTGTCGAATGAGGAAAACATCGACTTCCACTTCTGCTCCGACCCGCATCAGGCCATCGCCCAGGCGGTACGGATCAAGCCGACGGTGATCCTCCAGGACTTGGTGATGCCCGGCCTCGACGGCCTGAGCCTGGTGCGCGAATACCGCAATCACCCGGCGACCAAAGACATTCCGATCATCGTCCTGTCGACCAAGGAAGACCCGCTGATCAAGAGCGCGGCGTTCTCGGCCGGGGCCAACGATTATTTGGTGAAACTGCCGGACACCATCGAACTGGTGGCGCGGATTCGCTATCACTCGCGCTCGTACATGACGTTGCTGCAGCGGGACGCGGCATACCGCGCGTTGCGGGTCAGTCAGCAGCAGTTGCTCGACACCAATCTGGTGCTGCAACGCTTGATGAACTCCGATGGCCTGACCGGGCTGTCCAACCGTCGCCATTTCGACGAGTACCTTGAACTGGAATGGCGCCGCTCGTTGCGTGATCAGAGCCAGTTGTCGTTGCTGATGATCGATGTTGATTACTTCAAGTCCTACAACGACAGTTTTGGTCATGTGGAAGGGGATGAGGCGTTGCGCAAGGTGGCCACGGCGATCCGTGACGCCAGTGCGCGACCGTCGGACTTGCCGGCGCGCTATGGCGGCGAAGAGTTTGCGCTGGTGCTGCCGAACACCTCGCCGGGCGGGGCGCGGTTGGTGGCGGAGAAGCTGCGGCAGACCGTGGCGTCGCTGAAAATCCCGCACAACACCCCGGCGGAAGGCGTAAGCCTGACCATCAGCATCGGCCTGGCGACGATGGTGCCGCAGTCGGGCACGGATTGCCGGTTGCTGATTTCGGCGGCGGATCGTGGCCTGTACCTGGCCAAAAACAATGGCCGCAACCAGGTCGGGATCGAATAACCACCGCAATCCCCTGTAGGAGCTGCCGAAGGCTGCGATCTTTTGATCTGTTTTTAAAATCAAAGTCAAAAGATCGCAGCCTTCGGCAGCGCCTACAGGTGAAAGGCGT
>NZ_JASCPK010000011.1:0-74173 GCF_029959385.1 Pseudomonas sp. PS01303 | reverse complement strand
GGAGCCGAGCTTGCTCGCGAAAGCGTCGGGTCAGCCAATAACGATCTCGGCTGTGCTGACGTCTTCGCGAGCAAGCTCGGCTCCTACAGTGGATCGTGTGGTTTTTGATCGTTCCCACGCTCCTGCGTGGGAATGCAGCCCGTGACGCTCCGCGTCACCGGACGCGGAGCGTCCCAAGAGGCGTTCCCACGCGGAGCGTGGGAACGATCGAAGCACTGGGTTACCGGGTCAATGGCTCGCGATTGTCGTCATCTTCGGCATGCAGAAAGATCACCCGTGGGTGCTCCAGCGGTGCCAGCGGCGCTGGCAATTCAGCCTGTTTTACTGGCCAGAAATGCGTCACCACATGGCTGATGTCGCCATCCTGATCGTTGTGAATGGTCATCACGCCCGGCGTGCGCAACTTCTGAAAACGGTCATCGCACAGCTTGAAGCTCTTGCTCAGCCCTTCATCGTCAATCACCGGCGACGGCAGACGACGCTGGGCAAAGCTGCGACTTTTACGCTGTTGATAGCGCGCCCAGGAAATCAGCACCACCGCGTTGACCAAGGCAATCCACATGTAGATCTGCAACGTGCCCAGCGCATCGAACGCCGAGTTGTCGATACGCGGCGCGCCCGCATGCGTCTCGATCAACGGCCACAATCCGCGAATCAGCAGATACAGCAGGCCAACCCACGCCAACACGGTGAGGATCACGTCGATCACTACCAGGAATGGCCGCTGGCGAGTCCGGATGATTTTCATTTGATGACCTCTTCTTCGTCGTCGCCGAGCGGTTTGATGCCCCGGTCAGGGCTGACCCAACGCGCACGTTTCTGATGTTGGCCGAACAGTACTTTCGGAAAACTGACCAGCGTGGTCAGCAGGCTGATGAGCCAGAACACCAATGGATACCAGACCACCCAGAACATGGTCTTGCCCAGACCCGGCTCATAGCGGCGGTCGATGATGATGCTGACTGCGAACTGCACCAGGCAGACGAAAGCCAACAGCAAACCGGTGAAGGCCGGCGGCATCAGGTGATCCACCGCAATCGCTTCCGGCATGACCACGAATTTGCCGACGCCCCAGAAAATCACCGACAACAGGAAGGTGAACGCCCAACCGGTCGACAGGCAGTATTCGAACAGCAGCGGCCACAGGTAACGATGGCGGTACTGCCAGATGCCGCGAATGTTTTTGAACAGCACTTCTGCGCCGCCCTGAGCCCAACGCAGACGTTGCTTCCACAAGCCGCCGAGGGTTTCCGGCATGAGAATCCAGCACAGCGCGCGCGGCTCGTAAAAGATGCTCCAGTGATCGAGTTGCAGCTTCCAGCTGATGTCGATGTCTTCGGTGATCATGTCCGGGCTCCAGTAGCCCACCCGGTTCAGCGCGGTACGGCGGAACGCGACGATCACACCGGACACGGTGAAGATCCGCCCGAACACCCGTTGCGTGCGTTTGATCAAACCGATAATCGAAGAGAACTCGCCAACCTGCACTCGCCCGACCAGCGTCGAACGTGTGCGGATCCGTGGGTTGCCGGTGACCGCGCCAAGGCGTGCGTTGTCCAGCATCGGCGCAACCAGATAGGCCGCCGTGTTCGGCGCCAGCAGCGCATCACCATCGATGCACACCAGATATTCACTGCGCGCGGCAATTGCGCCCATGCGCAGGGCCACGGCCTTGCCCTGGTTTTCCGCCAGGTGAAGAACACGCAGGCGCGGATCTTCCTTGGCCAACGCGTCGAGTACTTGCGCGGTGTTGTCCTTGGAGCCGTCGTTGATCGCGATGACTTCGATGTTCGGGTAATGCTGAGCCAACGCCGCGTGGATCGTGTCGGCGGCGTTGTCACCTTCGTTGTAGCAAGGGATCAGGATCGAGATCAGCGGTTCGCCTTCCAGTGGCGGCGGCAAAGTATCGTCCTTCCACGGCCAGTGGCGTTCCCAGTGCAGCCAGAAATACAGGCCACCGGCAATCCACAACCCGGACATGAACAGCGGGTA
Organism: Pseudomonas sp. PS01303; assembly: GCF_029959385.1. NCBI lineage: Bacteria > Pseudomonadati > Pseudomonadota > Gammaproteobacteria > Pseudomonadales > Pseudomonadaceae > Pseudomonas > Pseudomonas sp. PS01303. The sequence goes on along the minus strand of NZ_JASCPK010000011.1, from coordinate 72,181 downwards.
GAAGAACACGAAGTCCATCAGGAACTGCCCGGTCACCAGGAAGATCAGCCCCAGCGGAACGCCGAGGACGATCGCCAGAACAAGCAGGGCTAACAGTCTATCCAGCATGTTATGGATTCCATTTGTTGGAGAGTGCAGGCCTTACGATTTTCAGGTCTGGCAGGTTGTCGAGGAAGTTGTCCGGGTAGTAACCGAAACTGGTCGCGCCCTGACGCTTGAGACGGCCCATCCAGTCCGCCATCACCGCTGCGTCAATGTCGGCCTGGTCTTTTTTCGTCCAGTCCCGCGCCTGCAATTCGAACACCGTGCGATCCAGTGCCCCGGGACGTTTTTTGACGATTTCGACCAGCGCTTCCAGCCACGGCCCAGACTGCGCCTGCGTCTGTTTTTCCATCAATGGCATGGCCATTGGCGCCGTCCAGTCGTAGGTCGCGAGGAAGTCGTCGAGGTTCTGCGCGAACCACGCTTCGCTGGCCGGATTGATCATCGGCTCGGCGAAAATATTGCGCGCCGTCTGCACCTGCGGGCCACGAATGGCGCGGACTTTGGCAGTCAGCTCGTTGGTGAAATCGATGAGGTATTTGCTCTTGAAACGCGTCCAGCGCTGCATCGCCGCCGGATCATCGCGAAGTGCGGCGATCGAACCCGGCAGACCGTTGGCGGCGTAAACCTTCAGCGCCTGCGGGCCGGCGTCTTCGAAATCAGAGAGCACCGCATCGTCGTGATAAATAATGCCGTCGACCGAGGTCAGTCGCGCCACGTCTTCGTAGATTTCACCGATGATCCGCCGCACTTCCGGATCGAACGGCGACAGGCGTTTGTACTGATCCGGATCGACTGACGTGGTGCCGGTTTTCGGATCCCAGCGCGTCACGCGCGGCAGCTTCGAATCGAGGCCAAAACTCAGCACTGGCATCCACGCGAAGACTTTCACGTGAGCGCGAGTACGCAGTTGCCAGGCAACGCGGTCGAACAGGTCGGCGCGCACCGGCAAATGACGGTTGGGGAAATACAGCGAATGCACCAGGCCATCGCCCTTCGGATCGGCAAAGGCTTGCAGGAACACCGTGTTGGCCCCGAGGTCAGCCATGCGCTGCACCAGTTTGCCGAGGTTGATGTCCTGTTGCGCCGGATCCGGGTCGTAGACGTTGTCCAGATCGACGTGCACCACGCGCATGGCGAAATCGGACTGCACCGCGACGACGCTGTTGGCGAAATGCTCGCCGTCAGGATCGGAGGCGACGAGGAAGCGCGGGCTGCTCATCAGGTTGTCGAGGGTATCGAGGCCGTCATCGAGGGTCAGGGCCATTTCATAGCCCTGCTCACCGACCACGGTCAGCGAAGTACCGTCCGCCGTGCCGTACGGCCAGACCCAGACCCGTGGTTTCTTGCCGGTGACCTTGCGGATTTTCTCCGAGATGTTGCTCACGTCGGTGCGGATCCGCGCCTGGAAATCGGCCTCGGATTCATAACGTTTGGTCACCGGATCGTAGCGACGGGTCGCGGCGGCAGGCTGCATGTTGCCCTGCGGGTTGGCCAGAATGCCTTTGTGGTTGGCGTCGGTGTGCGCAGCGATTTCCACCAGACCGGATTTCGAGATTTCGCGCACCTGATCCCAGGTGAGGAAGTCGGAACGCGCACGCGGTGTGCCGGCGAAATCCACCGGCTGGTTCAGCGGCGTGTCGATCCAGCTGCCGACTGGCGCCAGCAGCGCATGCCAGTTATAGGCGCGCAACACCGGCAGCACGCGGGTGTAAAAGCTCGAATAACCGTCGTCGAAGCTGAGCAGAATCGCTTTCGCCGGCAGCTCCGGGCCGCCCTTGCGCGCAGCCATGATCTGGTCGACCGTGACCGGTTTGTAGCCGTTCTCACGCAGCCAGGCGAGTTGCTCGATCATGCGCTCGGTGCGCACCGCTACCACGGCCTGATCGGGATCGCGATCCTCGATATCGTGGTAGGCGATACCGAGTACGTGGTTTTTCGGCCACGGTTTTTCGCTGGCCGCCACCGGGCGCTCGGACGGCGGCGCGAAGGCCGGAGCTTGCTGGGCGCAAGCGCTGATCAACAGCACTCCCAGCAGAAGGATGAAACGCGAAATCAAAGGCATCTTCAAACTCTTCTAGAAGCGGAAAGTGAGGTCGACGAGCAGACGCAGATCGGTCTCCCGATCACCGTCGTAGGGCCGGTTGATCACACTGAACAAACCGCCCACCTCGAACACGTCGTTCCAGGCATAGCGCTGGCCATAACCGAGCAAGGCCATGCCGCCGGTGCCGTGATCACGCTGGCTGTACGTCCCCGCGCCGGCCTGGAATTGCTGACTCCAGGACGTTTCGTAGCGGTGGTAGAGGACGTGATTGACGTTGACCAGCGGCATCACGCTGAAGTCGGATTTCGGGTTGAAGTACGGCACGTCATCGGATTTCGAGTTGTGGCTGGTGCCGACTTCCAGACCGGCATCGACCTGAATGTTCGGCGCGCTGTAAACGCCCTCGCGGCCGGTGAGCAATGCTTCGACGCGGTCGTTGCCGTCGCTGAAGTGCGACGGGCTCACCGACAAGCGCCACTCGCGGCTTTCGTTGGCGCGCCAGCGGATGAAACCGCTGCCGCCGTTGGCCTTGATGTCGCTGTTGAGCGCGCGCAGCGGTGTTTCCGCCGAGAGGTATTCGAGGCTGCCGCCGTACTGCCAGTTGTCGTTGATGTCGCGGGCGATCGCCAGACGCGCGCCCTGTTTGTCGCCGTAGCCGTAATCGTGATTGGAGACTTCGGCTTCGAGGGTCATGTCGCGGGTGCGCCGTTCCAGACCGACACGCTGGAAGCGATGGTTGCCGGTGCCTTCAGCAAAATCACCGGTGGCGTAACCGACGCCCGCAAACACACGCCAATCCTCATCAATCGGCGGGCTGTAAATCGTGCTCTGAATACCGAAATCGCGGCTGCCACTGACGGCACCGGCACCGCTGCTGCCGCCACCGTTGGCCTTGCCGCCGTAGGCTTCGACGCGCAGTTCGGACATGTCGTGAACTTCACGTTCACGGGCCAGACGCTGCACCTGGCGGTTGTCCGGATAACGTGCGACGACGTCGTCGGTCAGCGCATCCATCTGCCGCCATTCCTGCAATTCCATCGCGGTGTGTGCCTGACCGATTTCCAGGCCCATGTCGCGCGGCACCATGCTCTCGGTTTCCTTGAGCTGCATTTCTGCGCGGCGTGGCCAGTTGCGGGCCAGGTACAAATCGGCCTGGGCCAGACGCAAACCGGTATTGCCCGGCGCCTGATCGACCAACGTCTGCAGGCTTTGTTCGCCGTGGGGCAGATCGGAACTGTAGGTGCCGGCCTGCGCTGCGAGTTGTTGCGCGTCCATCCATTCATCGTTCGGGTTGCCGACTGGCAAGCCCTTTAGCTCGATGCGCGGACGCTGCGATTTGGCTGCGTCTTCGGCGACTTTGCGCGCCTCGTCGGCACGGTCACTTTCCAGTAGCGCGTAATACAGCGCGGTGCTGTCTTCGAGACGGTTGCCGACGTCGGCGTCCGGCGCGGCGAGCACTTGGCGATACAGGTCAGTGGCGATTTCCGGCTCACGCTGATCGAGATAAGACGCCGCGACCCAACGCAATGCGTAGGTCGGAATCTTCACGCCTTCGGCTTGCAGTTTCTGATATTCGGCGATGACGTCGGCGGTGCGCGCGCGGGCCTTGAGCGCGCCCATGTGGTCGATGCGCCAGCGGGTCACGTCTTCCTTGGCGCTGGCGTCCGGCGTCCAGGTGGCGAGGAGTTTGTCGTAGTCAGCCAGCGCACGATCGGCGATGACATAGCGTTCCTTTTCGCTGCGACTGGCCATTTCGGCGAGGCGTACACGCTCAGCGGCCAGATCACCTTCGAGGCGACGCAGCGTCACCGGATCAATCAGTCCCGGACGTTGATTGGCCAGGCGCAGCGCGGGCTCTGGCAGACGGGCCTTTTGCAGCGCGACCACATATTCACGGGCAACTTCCGGTTTGTTGCCGGCGCGAATAAAGGCCTGATCGTATTCGAACAGCGCATCGTACTGTTTGCCGGTGCGATTGAGTGCGTAGCCCAGCGCGAGGCGGCGTGCAGGGTCATCGGGTTTGGCAGCCACCAGCGCTTGGGCGCGCGTCACGGCTTGGTCGGGTTTACCGCCATCCGCTTGCGTCAGGGCCAGGCCCAGTTGCAGGTCGGCGTTATCCGGCTCCAGCGCGAGGGCCTTGTTGTAGACCTGAGTCGCCTGATCCCAACGCTTGAGGTTGCGATAAGCACGCGCGGTGGCGGTCAGTGCCTGCACCGGCAGCACGCGGTCGCGGCCCTGGGTTTCATAGACTTGCACAACTTCAGCGTCGAGCCCGGCCCAACTGGCGATTTGCAGGTGATCGCTGATCTGCCCGGTGGTCGACTGACCCGGCGGCACCTGACGCAACACCGTCAGCGCAGGCGTGTACTGCCCGGCACGGGCATCGCGCACCATCTGATCATAGGGTGTGTCGGCAAACGCCATGACCGGCCAAAGCAATTGGCTGCACAGCGCGACACGGAACAACGGGCGTAAACCACGATGCAATACGGGAACATCAATACGCGGCATTCGTCAGCATCCTTACATGGCCAGCCGGGTCGCAATGCCCTCCTTGCCCATTCGTAACGGTGGCCGAAACTCACAGCCTCGGCCAAGCTTAGTCAGGCAGTCTTGCACGCAAGCGTAGACCAGTATCGAGAAAACAATAATTGTTCAGAATCGCCATGGCGGTTCTGCCGAAAAGTCAAAAACCCAAACCCCAGACAGCAAAACGCCCGGCGTCTGTGCGGTACAGAGGCCGGGCGTTGCTATTAAGCGCGCAGAATTACTGCACTTGCGTGACGCCGCCGAACTTGCTCATCAGGAAGCCGACAAACTGCTCAACGGTCATCTTCTGGCCGTTGAATTCGACCTGATTGGCCGCGTAATGCAGCTTGGTCACGACGTTGCTGCCGTCGACGACGGCCAACTGCGAACCGACCGCCATGCCGGCGAACATGTCGGCCGCTTCCTTGGACTGATCAACGATCGCTTTGGCGTCGGTCTGGCCGTCGAGCTGCGCCTGCACGCTGAGCAGATCGATCAGCATCGGCTTCGACACCTGAATGTTCAGGTCGAGCAGCGCGATCAGTTGTTTGGCCAGTTGATCCGGTGGCAGATCCATCGATTGCGGCTTGGTCAGGTCGATGACCAGATTGGCCTTGCTCTCACCGTTGGCGGTGTTGAACGAGAGGTTTTCCAGCGCAAATTGCGGGCCGGCAGCCAGCAGTTTTTGCAGATCGGCTTTGACTTGCGCGTCTTCCGCTTCGGTCAGGTTCAGCTCTGGCGCTGGCAAGCCTTGCGCGGCAGCCTCGGCGGCGGCTTTTTCGTACGGCTGCAGCTTGGTCTGGTAGATCTGCATCAACGACAGGGTCGACGGGATGTCGAGGTTTTTCAGGCTCATGGCCAGGTTCGCCGAGCCGATTTTCTTGTCGTTGAACGACACTTCGCCAATCTTGTAGTCGGCGCGACCGGAGGCGTTGCTGCCGTTTTCTTCGGTGAGGTTCTTCATTTCGAAGTTCTTCACGCCGAGCACCGACTGCTTCGGCCCGAAGGTCGATTTGCTGCTGGTCAGCTCGATGGTGTTTTCGCCGGTGTAGTAGCCGTAGGTGCTTTTGGCGAGGTTGCTGGCCAGGGTCAGACCGTTGAGCTCGATCTGTACCGGCGCCTGATCTTCAGCCACGGTCACCAGTTTCAGGTTGTCCATGTAGCCGTTGGCCTTGACCTTCTGCGCCTTGGCGTTGGCGGCGATGTCCATGTTCAGGCCGGAGAATTTCAGGCTCGATTTGTCGTCCAGCGCGGTTTCAAACGGCACCAGTTCGAGGGTGCTGTTGGTCGATTCGTCGTAGCCGATGCTGGTCACGCCTTTGAGCGGCGCGGCGCCTTTGGTCGCGGCAAACCATTTTTCGGTGGCGGCGTTCTTTTCCAGCTCGTAGTTGCTGGTGGCCATGACCGGCAGCCATTTCAGCGACAGCAGGCGCGAGAACGGCAGCGGGCCGTGTTCGATGTGGTCAACGAAGAGCAGCTCGACCGGCGCGTCGCCGAACATCTCGCCTTCACCTTTCAGGCGATAGTGCGCGGTGCTGGTGAAGGTGTGGCGATCCAGCGACACCAGTTCCAGCGACGCGGTGCCGTTGGAGCCGGCCATGGCGGTTTGCAGTTCTTTGTTGGCGTTGCTGACGGCGTCGTTCAACACGCCTTCGATTTTGGTCCCGGTGTACCAGGCCCCGCCTACGCTGATCGCGCCGATGGCAACAACAATTCCGAGAAGCACGCCTGCTGATTTATTCATGAATGACCTGATCGATTTCCGTGGCTGTGAGTGTGGTCGTCTTCCCTGAACCCGTGACCGGGTTGCGGCTCGACTCCGCTTAATTCAGCGGTGGAGATTAGCACCGGGCGCGGGAAGTGACCCAATGATTAAAGGTGAAAGAGTGTCTATGGACACTCGGGAAAGCAAAAAGATCGCAGCCTGCGGCAGCTCCTACAGGGAAACGCGTTCCAATGTAGGAGCTGCCGCAGGCTGCGATCTTTTGCTGTTCAGGAATACTGAACCTCAATCTCATCCAGCTGATGATCAAAGCTCTTCAGCCGCGCCGTCCACGTATACACCAGCACTTCAAAATCCCGATCAATCACCGCCCCACCCGGCCCATCGGCGCGTGGATCACAGAAATCCAGCTGATAACGCTCACGGGCCATGGCCGTGGCGACATCGGAGAGTTCGCTGGCGTTGTTGAGCCAGTGCCAGCCCTCGCCATCAATCTGCTTGTCGAGTTCCAGGCACTGTTTTTTCAGCGCTTCGAGGCTTTTTTCCAGCGGCGTGCCGGTGAGTTCGCCCATGACTTCGGCGAACGTTCGGCCCGGTTGCCAGTAGCTGCCCCAGAAATACCGGTCGAACACGGTTTCGACCCGGCGCAGAGCGACTTTGGTGTCCCAGATCAGCACCCGCGTCTTGCCTTGTTCGAGCTGGCGTTTTTTCACCCGCTGAACCTGGATCGACGCCCACGCCACACCGACGATCGCCATGACCGCGATCAGCGCCGTCACGCTGTCGAGAAAGATCATGGCCTTGTCGATCTGGTGGGCCAGCATGATGCCGTAGAAATAGGTGGCCGACAGCAGCACCAGCGCTGCAAGGGCGCACCAGAAGCCGAGAGCGTAAGGGTTTTTCATTATTGGTTTCCCCTAGACCAGCGCTAGCAATGTGCGCTGGAAGGGTGCTTTGCACGGGGCGCCCTTCCAACACTTCAAAGCATAGCAACGGCCTCAGGGTTTGCCGGGGCTTGGAGCGTGCGTTCGTCCGCTTTCCCAACCGCCGCCGAGGGCGAGGAACAAATCGATCTGGCTCATCGCAACTTGAGTGTTGGCGGCGGCCAGTTGCGCGGTGACATCGGTGTAGGTGCGGGTCGCTTGCAGATCCGCCAGGAACGACTCGCGGCCGGCCTGGAAGAAGCGGTGCGTCTGGTCGGCGGCGAGTTTCGCCGACTGCTCGGCATCGGCCAGTGCATCGCGGCGTTGCAGCAGCGCACTGTACTGGGCGAGGCCGGTCTGGGTTTCGCGAATGGCATTGAGCACCACGCCGTCGAAGTGCGCCAGCGCGCCTTGGGTGGTCGCTTCGGCTTCACGGATGCGCGCGCGGGCGCCGTTGGTCGGCACTTTCCAGCTCAGCGACGGGCCGAAACCCCAGCGATTGGTCGACGGATCACCGAGGTCGTCGATGATGCCGACGGTGCCGATGGTCGCGCCGATGCTGATGTCCGGGTACAACTCGCCAGTGGCGACGCCGATTCCGGCAGTCGCGGCGGCCAGACGCCGTTCAGCCTGACGAATGTCCGGACGACGTTTGAGCAGTGCGGCACCGTCACCGACCGGCACCAGTTGAGCGATTTTCGGCAGCTCGGCGCAGGTCGCGGTGCCTGCTGGCAATTGATCGACCGGTTTCGCCAGCAGCATCGACAGTCGGAACAACCCGGCCTGACGCGCCGCTTCATAGCGCGGCATGTCGGCGCGCAGGGATTTGAATTGGGTTTGCGAACGGGTGACCTGGGTTTCGTCGCCACGGCCGGCGTCGCGCAGACGCTGGATCAGCGTGGTGCCTTGCGATTGCAGGTCGAGGGAATGCTGAGCGATTTCGCGTTCTTCGTTGGCCGCGCAGACTTGCGTGTAAGCGCGAACCACGTCTGCGACCAAGGTGATGCGTGCGGTATCGGCGGCGGCTTGGGTGGCATCGGCGTTGGCTTTGGCGCCTTCAATGCCGCGCTGCAAGGTGCCCCACAGATCGAATTGGTATGAGGCGCTGATGCCGATGTCGCCGATATTGGCGACCGGGACTTTTTCCGGCAGCAAAAACGCCTGTCCGGATTCCTGCAAACGCTCGGCGCCCATTTTCACGCCAGCGCTCCAGCCACCGGCCGCTTCGGCTTCATCGACCTGAGCGCGGGCGCGTTGCAAATTAGCCGCCGCAACACGCAGATCGGTGTTGGACGCCATCGCTTGCTGCACCAGTTGATCGAGGCGCGGGTCTTTATACAGTCGCCACCAATCCGCCGGCACCGGTGCCGAGACCACAGGTTTACCGTCGACGGCCAGTTCGCCCTGAAAATCCTTGCGCTGAACCGCCGAATTCTCAGGCACGTGATAGTCCGGCCCGACCATCTGACACGCCGACAACATCACGCCCAACCCGGCGATCATCAGGGCCCTGCTCATTGCGCGGGCTCCTGCTTTTTATCGTCGACCTTTGAGTCTTCGATGATCGATACCGTGGCAGTGCGCCCGGCGATCATGCGGAAATCTTCCGGCACGTCATCAAAAGCGATCCGCACTGGAATCCGCTGCGCCAGCCGTACCCAACTGAAGGCCGGGTTGACGTTCGGCAGCAGGTTGCTGCCGCTGGTGCGGTCGCGGTCTTCGATGCCGGCGACGATGCTTTCGACATGCCCGCGCAATTTCGCACGGTCGCCGATCACACGGATATCCACCGACTGGCCGACATGAATGCCGTCGAGTTTGGTCTCTTCGAAATAACCATCAATGTGGAACGAGTTGCTGTCGACCACCGACAACACCGGGCGTCCGGCGGTGACAAACTCCTGCGGACGCGGCGCGCGGTCGTTGACGTAACCGTCGACCGGGCTGCGAATCACCGAGCGATCAAGATTGAGCTGAGCGCTGTCCACCGCAACTGTGGCTTCGGCCAGTGCCGATTGCGCACGGGCCACACGCGACTGGCTTTCTTCCAGTTGCTCGGCCGGCACCAGGTTACCGAGGCCACGGTTACGTTTGGCTTCGCGCTGGGCCTGAGCGAGGGTTTCTTCGCGATCAGCCACAGCCGCTTTGGCCTGACGCAGGGCCAGTTTGAAGCGATCCTGGTCGATGCTGAACAGCACCTGGCCGCGCTTGATCAACTGGTTGTCTTTCACTTCAACCTGTTGGATCAGCCCGGACACGTCCGGGGCGATCTGGATGATGTCGGCGCGAATGTGGCCGTCACGGGTCCACGGCGCGAACATGTAATACATCACCATGCGCCAGACGAGGACAACGGCAAAAGTCACGATCAGCAGGGTCAGTACCACGCGACCGATGGTCAAAAACGGTTTTTTCATGTCATCAGGTATCGACTGAGTGAGTCCACGCCGTACAGAAGTACCGCGTAGAGCGCCACGTTGAACAATGCCCGGTGCCAGACCAGACGGTAAAAGTGCACGCGCGTAAGCACGGCATGCACCAACAAAAACAGCACATAAGTGATGCCCATCAACACCAGCAAGGTCGGCAGGAAAATGCCGCTGATATCCAGATCACCGATCATAGGGGCGCTCCATCGGGCAGCGGTTCTTCGGGCTCGGCGCTGGAAACGAATTCGACGCCGGGCAGCAACGCCAGACGCAAACCGCTCAAGGCGTGCAACAGGTTTAGCCGGGTTTCATCATCGCCGTGACCATTGAGTGCGCGGCGGGTGCGATCCAGAGTCATCAGCAAAGGCGCAGGCGCCGGCAAGCGTTCGCCGGCCTTGAGGCAAGCGCGGAAATACTCACCGACTTCACTGACCACTTGCTGCAACAAAGCGTTCGGTGCGCCGGTGACCCGTGGGGTGTAGGCGAGCAAATCGAGCAGGTTCAGACCGACGCGCACTTCGCGCATGGCGATGCCGGTGTCCTGGCCGGTGAGGGCCAGACGCGGCAGGTGCTGCATCAGCCGATCGAGCAACTGCACGCCCAGTTTGCGGTGCTCGGCGAGGTTGGCCGGCTCGGTCATATGGACGATGTCTTTCCAGCTGAAACGGGTCAGGCGTTTCGCTGCCAATTCGGCACCAAACGGCCGCGCCACCAGCGTCCAGATAAACGCGAACAGCAGACCGATCGGCCCCGCCAGGTTGGAGTTCACGAAGGCGAAAAAGTCCGCATCGTAAGCGCCCTGAATACTGATGAACGACGAGGTGTTGACCAGCGTCAGCAGCATGCCGAGGTAGAAGCGCGGCTGCACCGTCAACGTGCCGACGCAGATAAACGGGATGGAAAACGCCAGCACCAGCATCGGGAAGTCGTGCAGGTTGGGCAGAATCAAAAACAGATAAAGGCTGGCGAACAGCACCGACATGCCAGTCCAGAAAAAGAACCGGTAAATCTGCGGCGCCGGGTCGTCCATCGAGGCGAAGAAACTGCACGCCACCGCCGCCAGAATCACCGCGCTGCCGCCGTCCGGCCAGCCGAGCAGAATCCACAGCACCGAGGCGGTGATGATCGCCAGAATGGTCGAGGCCACCGAGTAGAGCATCAGCCCACGGTCGATAAACGGTGTCAGCCGACCCAGTCGCCAATGACGATAAACCGCGCGCCAGTTGTCCTGACGCTCGCAGACAATCGCGTCCTGCAGGCTGCGGCAGTCCTGCCACAAATCGATGAATTCGCCGAGCCGGTAGATCGAGTTGGAGAACAGCAGTTGCCGGCGATCTTCCAGCGCTTCAGCGCTCGGTTGCAGGGCTTCGAGCTGATCTTTCAGCGCTTGCCAGCGGTCGAGATCGGCGTCCTGGCGAGCGAGCCATTCGCGGGTTGCGGCCAGCAGCGGTTCGAATTTTTCCACCAGTTCCGGCGTGCGTCGTTCGAGGGCGTAGAGCGAATCTTCCAGCGCATCAATCACTGGTAATAGATGAATCATGCGTCCGCGCAATTCTTTGGTGTTGCGCACGGTTTGCGGTCGCGAGCCTTCGTGGGGCAACTGACCGATCATCAATTCGAGGCTGTTGAAGTTGGCGACCATGGCCATGCGCAGCGCGGTGACTTCTTCGGGTTGCACGTCGCGACTGAGGAATTTCAGGCTGTAGGTGGTTGCGTCGGCGAACCACTTGCTCACGGCGTCGTTGAACACCGGCGCCAAGCGTCGCGGCCAGAACATCGCACCGACCACGGCGGCAACAGCAATGCCGAGGAAAATTTCCTCAGTACGCGCCTCGGCCACGTCCCACACCGCCAGCGGGTTATCCACCACCGGCAAGGCAATCAGCGGCAAGGTGTAACCGGCGAGCATCAATGCGTAGCTGTTGGCCGTGCGCAAATGCAGGGACATGAACAACAGAATCCCCGTCCATAGCGCGATCACCACCACCAGCACATACGGGCTCTGCACGAACATCGGCACGAAAAATACCGCCGCTGCCGCACCGAGAAAGGTGCCGATCGCACGGTATAACGCTTTCGAGCTGGTCGGGCCGAGGAACGGGCTGGAGACGATGTACACCGTGGCCATCGCCCAATACGGACGCGGCATCTGCATGAGCAAGGCGATGTACAGCGCGATCATCGACGCTGCAAAAGTCCGCACCCCGTAGAACCAGTCCCGGGCCGGCGGAATGCCGGAAAAAAAACCGTTCAAGAATTAACCACCAATGGCGGGTTGGCCGCCTCAAAAGCTCTGAGTACCCGAAGCGTAGCTTCCAGATCGCTCTGGTCGATGCCCTCAAGCACTTCATGACGCAGACGCACCAGTTCGATCTCCACCGCTTGCACCAGTTCACGGCCGGTATCGGTCAGGCTGAGGCACTTGGCGCGGCGATCATGGGCATCTTCGGTACGGCAGACGTAACCCGAATGACACAACTGATCGAGCAGACGCACCAGCGACGGACTCTCCATCCCGGCCGCTTGCGCCACCTGCACCTGCCGTACACCCTCGCCCAAACGCCCGATCATCAAGAGCGGCACGGCGCAGGCTTCGGAAATTCCATAGTTGACCAGCGTGGTCTGGCAGATCTTCCGCCAATGCCTGGCGGCCACCACCATGGCACTGCTGATGTTCATCTGGAGAGCGTCGAGATCGTTCGGCACGAGAAAATGCACACTGTTAGTTTGCTAACTATCAATATCGCATTGGAGGGGAATTTCAGTCAAGTTTTGAAACAAATCTCCCCAGAGTGAAAATATTTAGAGTTCGTCGATCTCGTGAGGAAGGCCAACCTCATTACGGCGTGAGTGAACGACGGAAGCCAGTTCGAGATCATCCAGCGTGTTCAGTAGATCCTCATACAACGGTGCGGATATCAAATAAGTCACCGTTTCATCCTGATTCTGCACAGCAATCAGCCCGAATTGGCTGCTTTGGATGATTGCCTCAAGTTTGTCCGCTAATTGCGGAAAATTGATTGTTTCAACAGGCAAAAACGGGGGCATCGCTTCGCTCTCCTGGTTTTCAGAACCGGAACGCTACTCCGATGTGGACTGAAATCAGTCAGGCAATATGTAATAAGTTTTTGCGCCAGCCCTACGCATCCCGTCCCTTGCGCAACATCACATTCAACTGATCCACCACCTCCGCCCAATCGGCATCATCCAGAATCTCATCGCGTAAAAACTGCGACTGGCTCTCCGTCCAGAAGAACGCATCGGCCAAGTGCAGCTCGGGTTTAAGCGGGGAATGGGTGGCGATGAATTGGTCGATGCTGACCGGGTCGTTGTCCAGGCCGAGTTGTTTGAAGAGAGATGGGAGGCTGTGATTTGGGTTTTCCATTGCAGTGATCCTTGGAATTAGCGGTGAATGGAAGATCATTCGCGGGCAAGCCTTGCTCCTACAAAGGCTGTGGCGGCCACACAATCACTGGACACCCAAAAACCATTGTAGGAGCAAGGCTTGCCCGCGAAGGCGTCAATGAAAACGCCACAAAATCCTAATGACTCAACTCCCGCACCTCAGCATGCGGCACTATTTTCAGAAACTCCGGCATGCTCATGTGCAGCAGATAATTGTGGTTGCCCGCCTCCAGATAAATATCTTTCTGCCGTGTCAGCAACGGGTCGATGACCATGTCCAGCCCGTAGGAATCACCCAATGGCGGCACCGCGCCGCGTTCGCAGTCGTCGAAGATGTGCGCCAGGTTGCTTTCGCGGGTCAGTTGCCATTCGCCGCTGTTGCGCACTTTGCTCAAGTCCAGATGACGGCTGGCCGGCAGCACGGCCATCAAGTAATGCCCGTGGTGGTCGTCGAGGATGATCGATTTGGCCACCCGTTCCGCTGGCACCCCGGCGACGCGCGCGGTTTCCAGGCTGCTCGATGAATGTCGATGAGCAACGACGTCATATTCGCAATGCGCCCGGGTCAGGCTGCTTTGCACCTTTTTTGCCATTCGCATGATGCACCTCGGTGTCGCACGGAAGGTGGTTGCTGTGTTTTGAGTCTAGTTCGGCGGGCCGCTGACGAAGGGAAATCCGCTCACCGGACACATCCGCACATTGATCAAAATTCATCCAGAGCAACCCTCAACTAGACTGAAAGAACCCGCCACTGACGCTCATGGAGAGTCACGTGAACAGCCGATGTTGTGCCTTCGCCTTGCTCCTGCTGACAAGCGCATCCGCCTTCGCCGCCGACACCTCATTGCCAGCGATGAGCCCCGTCGGTCTGTGGCTGATCACGCTGGGCATCGTGTTCCTGATCGCCGAAGCCGCACTGCCCAACTACGGGGTGATCGGTCTGGGCGGGATCATCATGTTTGTCATCGGCGCGTTGATTTTGAGCAACGCCGAATTGCCGGTGCCGATGATGATCGGCCTCGGATTGATCAGCGCTGTGCTGTTGATCGCTTTGCTGATCCGCGCGCTGAAAACCCGCCCACGCCACGCCGTCAGTGGCGATGCCGGACTGCTCGGCAGCGTCACCGCGATCACCACCGTACAACCGGGCGATGCGCGTAACGGCTGGATTCAACTGCAAGGCGAACGCTGGCAAGTGCTCAGCGCCACACCGCTGCACACCGGGCAATCGGTGCGTGTGGTGGGTCGCAAGGGATTGATGCTGGAAGTGGCCGCGACTGACGCGGCGCCGCTCGGAGAGTGATCATGGGTCTGCAAATCGGTTTTGTTGCGCTGCTGTTGTTGGTCATCGCCCTCGCCGGCTCGACGTTCCGCATCCTGCGTGAATACGAGCGCGGTGTGGTGTTCCAGCTCGGACGTTTCTGGCAGGTCAAAGGCCCGGGCCTGATCCTGCTGATTCCGGTGGTGCAGCAAATGGTTCGGGTCGATCTACGCACCGTCGTCCTCGACGTACCGCCGCAGGACGTGATCACTCGCGACAACGTGTCGGTGAAGGTCAACGCCGTGCTGTATTTCCGCGTACTCGATCCGCAGAAGGCGATTATTCAGGTGGAAGATTATCTGTCGGCCACCAGCCAGTTGGCGCAGACCACTTTGCGCGCGGTGCTCGGTAAACATGAATTGGATGAATTGCTGGCCGAGCGTGAGCAGTTGAACATCGATATCCAACAAGTGCTCGATGCGCAAACCGATGCGTGGGGTATCAAGGTCGCCAACGTCGAAATCAAACACGTCGACCTTAATGAATCGATGGTGCGCGCCATCGCCAAACAGGCCGAAGCCGAGCGGGAACGGCGGGCCAAGGTGATCCACGCTGAAGGTGAGTTGCAGGCGTCGGAAAAACTGATGCAGGCTGCGGAAATGCTTGGCCGTCAGCCTGGGGCGATGCAGTTGCGGTATATGCAGACGCTGAGCTCGATTGCCGGGGACAAGAGTTCGACGATTGTCTTTCCGTTGCCGATTGAGTTGCTCAAGGGGATGGCGGATCTATCGGGGAAATCTTGAGGAGCAAAAGATCGCAGCCTGCGGCAGCTCCTACAGGATTAGTCTGCGCGGGGTTTGGGGGTGAACAGGCGCGCTTTTATGCCTCCCGCGTGGATTTCAGCGCTGGGCTGCCAGGTTGCCGGTAGCGGTGAAAATTCTTCCGGGCCGTCGAAGGTTCCGATCAGCCACACCCGCCCTTGACCTTGCAGTTCCGCGAGGCTGTCCAGATATACATTCCGATTGACCAACGTGCCGAAGCCATACTCGTTAGGCCGCGTCGTCTGGCCATCCGCTGTCGGTGGCGTATAGAGGCGGATCTGCGCGCCGGTGCGGTCGTAATAGACGTAACTCAGGTACCAGAGCATGTCGCTGGTGATGATCCGGTCACCCGGCAGGAAATGTTGATTGACGTAATTTACGACGCGATCAAGCTGATCATTGCTGTCGACATTGGCGTTGTTACTGAGACCGACCAGCTCCACACCGATCAGTGACACCAGCACCGCCAGTGCAAACAACCGTGCGCGACTGTACAAGCGGTCAACGGCCATTGCCGCCAGCATCGGCAAACCGAGGGCGTACGCCGTCAGGTAGCGCTCGATGAACACCGGAGAGATAAACGACACAACGAACACCAGCAGCAGCGGCAGTCCGGTGTACAACGCCAATAGAACACTGCCGCGCGACACACTCAGATCGCGCATCACCGCGACAACCGCCAGTGCCAACAACGCCATCGGCAGCGCGACGAAAACCAACATCGGCAGGCTCTCGCCATCGTCCTGAATCAGCCACGACCAGATCATCGACGGCAGAGAACTCAGAGTCACCGCCGGCTCCCAGCCCACATCGCCGCCCGCCTTGAGTTGTTCCATGTGCTGCATCAAGTCGAGCAGATTGGGCAGCCAGGGCAGGTACAACGCGACGATCGCCAGATTCGCCAGCCACCAACTCCAGCGCTGAATATGCCGGAACCGATAACCGCGCTGGACGCGAATCACGATCAGGTAAAGCCAGTGACATAACGCCGCGAGCACGGCGAAGTAATGGGTGTACAACGCCGCGCTCATCAACAGCGTGTAAACCACCAGATAGCGGTGCCGTTGCGGGCGTCGGATCCAGTAGACCAGCGCCACACTCGCGGCGATCAGCAACAGGCCAAGCAGCGCATACATGCGCACTTCCTGGCTGTAGCGCACCGCTGTCGGCAGCAGCGCCAACAGCAAACCGGCGACGAAAGCGGCGCGGCGAGTGGCCAGACGATCAACCAGCCAGATGCCCATCCCGACCGCGGCGATGCCCGCCAGTGCACTCAGACAGCGGATCGCGAAAATGCCGTCACCGAACAGTTCGATCCAGCCATGCAGCAGCATGAAATACAACGGCGGATGCACATCGAAGGCCGCGTGCTTCCAGATCTCGCTCAGCGAATAGCGCGCCAGCAACAGGCTGGAACCTTCATCGCCCCAGATCGCCGCCGCTGTCAGATCATAAAATCGCACGAACGCGGCCAGCGCCAGCAGTGGCCACAGCCAGTGTTCTTTGACCCAGCGCACCAGCCACCGCGTGCCGAACCAGGAGCCGGGTGCGGCAAAGGGGTCTTGGGTGTCGCCGACCGGCGTGACTCTGTTAGCCGCCATTGCTTCCTCATGCCACGCCACGGCGCCACGAAAGTATGGCGTCGAAACCTGCCAATCACTTTAGGTCAGCCACAGCGCAACCGTCGATGAAGGTTTAGCGTTTCACGACACCCGGCGATGCGGCGGCCACTTCCCCCGCCGGATACACCGACTCCCAGCCCCCACCCAGCGCTTTGTACAACCCGACCATCGCCAACGAAACGCCAGTCGAGCTTTCCACCCACTGTTCCTGCGTCGCCAGTAGCGCGCCTTGTACGGTGAGGACATTGACGAAATCGACCACGCCTTCGACGTATTGCTGTTGCGCAGTGCGCAGGGCGATCTGGTTTTGCCGTACGGCTTCGGCGAGGCTGTCGCGGCGGCGTTGGCTGGCGTTGTAGGCGGTCAATTGATCGTCGATTTCGTGCCAAGCGCGCAGCACGGTTTGCTGGTAGGCGATGGCCGCTTCCTGTTGCTGGGCTTCACGCAATTGCAGCACGCCGCGCAGGCGGCCGCCGTCGAACAGCGGCAGGCTGAATTGCGGGCCGATGCCGAACGCGCGCGAGCCCCACGAGCCGAAGTCACTGAGCTGCATGGCTTGCGAGCTGAGGTTGCCGGACAAGGTGATGCGCGGGTAGAAATCGCCTTTGGCGACGCCGATATTGGCGGTGGCCGCGTGCAGCCGTGATTCGGCCTGACGGATATCCGGACGACGTTCGGCCAGTTGCGACGGCAGACCGATGGCTACTTGCAGTGGCGACTGCGGCACGGCAGCGTCTGTGGATAACTCTTTGGCCAAGGCTTGCGGTGGTTCACCCATCAACAGGCTGATCGCGTTGATCAGTTGCGATTGGCGTTGCTCCAGCGCCGGCAAGCGCGATTCGATGGCAGCCACTTGCGCGGCGGCTTCGGCGACGTCCAGATCAGTCGCGACGCCGTCGGCCAGACGCAGCTGCGAGAGGTTCAGGCTGTGTCGGGCGACGTCGAGGTTTTGCTCGGTGACGGCGCGGGTGTTTTGTACGCCGCGCAACTGAATGTAGTTTTGCGCGGTATCGGCGAGCACGGCCAGCAGCACACCGCGACGGTCGTTTTCGGCGACTTCGAGATTGGCGTCGGCGGCTTCGGTTTCGCGGCGCACGCGCCCCCAGAAATCCAGCTCCCACGAGGCGGAGAAACCGGCGTCCCACAGGTTGAAGGCGGAATCACCGTCGAGTCCGGATGGATCGCTGAGGCCTTTGCCGCTGTTGCGTTCGCGTCCGTAACTGCCAGTGGCGGCGGTTTTCGGGTAGCGGTCGGCGCTGATGACCTGGCGGGCAGCACGGCTTTGTTGCAGGCGGCTGCTGGCCAGTTGCAGGTCGAGGTTGCTGCGCACCGCGCGTTGGGTCAGCGCGGAAAGTTGCGGGTCGTGGAAGACTTCCCACCAGCGTTCGTTGAGGGGTTCGCTGACGGCTTGGCTCGGGGCGGACTTGGCGGGTTTGGCCCAGTCGCTGATTTGAGTGGCTTGGGGTTTTTGGAAGTCTGGGCCGACGGTGCAGGCGGTGAGACTTGCCATGAGCAAGGCACTTAACGTGAGTTGCTGCCACTGGCCTCTTCGCGAGCAGGCTCGCTCCCACATTTTGGATTGCGTTTTCCCTGTGGGAGCGGGCTTGCTCGCGAAGGCGTCGGCGCGGTCAACACTGTTCATCGCTGAGTCACCTCACGCACAGACTTCGCCGAACTCGCGGTATCAATCCGCGCCTCCACCGACATGCCCACCCGCAACCGCTCAGCCAACGGCTGACCCGGTTCGAGGATGATCTTCACCGGAATCCGCTGCACGACCTTGGTGAAGTTACCCGTGGCGTTATCCGGCTTCACCGCTGCAAACGTCACCCCCGTGGCCGGCGCAATGCTTTCGACGCGACCGCTCAAGGCTTCACCGCCCAGACTGTCGACACGCACCTGCACGGCTTGCCCCGGCTGCACATCCGTCAACTGTGTTTCTTGAAAATTCGCCACCACATACGCCTGCTGCAACGGCACCACCGCCAGCAATTTGCTGCCCGGCGTTACATAGGCGCCGACGCGCACCGCGCGCTCGCCGATCATGCCGTCCTGCGGCGCGGTAATGCGCGTATAGGAAAGCTCGAAACTGGCGATTTCCAGCGCCGCTTGCGCGTGCTTCAGGCTGCCTTCGGCGGCATCACGTTGGGCGGTGAGGATGTCGACTTGCTTGCGCTCCGCCGCCAGTTTCGCGGTGGCGGTGTCGAGGTGCGCCGTCGCTTGATCGATGCGCGTGCGCGCCTGTTGCGCGTTCTGCACAGTGCCGGCACCGACGCCGGCCAGGTGGTTGTAGCGATTCAATTCCTGCTGGGCAAAGGCCATTTCTGCTTTGGCCGACACCACCGACGCCTGCGCCTGAGCGATCACCGAGGTCTGCCGTTCCAGCGTCGCTTTGGCGTTCTGCAACTGCGCCCGCGCTACCAGCGTTTGCGCGTCCGCCGCTTCGGCGGACGCACGCAAATCGCGATCATCAATCAGCGCCAGCAACTGCCCGGCCTTGACGCGCTGGTTGTCTTCGACCAGCACTTCTTTGATAAACCCGGCCACACGCGGCACCACCAAGGTGTAGTCGGCAGAGACGAATGCGTCGTTGGTATTTTGCTGGGTGCGCTTACCAAACAGGCCCGGCATCGCCAGATACACCAGCACGCTCACGGCCAGCGCGGCGGCCACGGCCACGGCGAGTTTTTGCTTTGCTTGAGTTGTCATAAAAACCTTCATTGTTCAGTGCAGCAATCAGGTCGGCGCGCGCGGTGGAAAGATCCGCGTCGGCAGCCAGAAAATCAGCAGGATCAGCATCACCGCGACGCCAGCCATGCACACATAGAGATCGGAAGAAGTCAGCACCACGGCCTGTTCGTGCAGGCGATGAGCGAGGCCCGGATCGCTGCGATCGGCCAGCGGCGAATTGCCGAGGCTGTCGATCAACATGTTCGAATGGAAATGCAGACGCGACGTGGTCAGCGCTTCGATCACCCCGGTGGCGACCACGGCCGACAGGCCTTTCACCGTGTTGAACCACGCCGACGCGAACGGCCCTTCCAGCGGCGAAATGCTCCCGGTCGAGAGCATCAACAACGGCAACACCGCCATCGGCTGACCGAAAATCTGCAGCCATTGCAGGACATAAAAGTCGTCGCGAATCCACGCCGACGTCAGTTGCGAGCCACCGAGGCACGACAGCGCCAACATGCTCAAACCGATCCCGAGCACCCAGCGACAATCGACCCACCGCAGATTGCACAGCGCCGCCACAAGCGGCAGCGCGATCAACTGCGGCAACGCGGCGAGCAGCATGATCGGCGCGGTCTGCACCGGGCGATAACCCTGCACCTGTGCCAGATAACTCGATGGAATCAACACCACCGCCAGCAAAATCACCAACACACCGGCCAGGGTCATCAGCGCGAATGACAGGTTGCGAATACCGAGCATCTGCAATTTGAAAAACGGAATCGGCTGCGACCATTCATTGATCAAAAACGCTACCAGCAGCAGCGAACCAGCGCCGAGCAAGCCGCAGATCAGGCTCGATTCGAACCAGTCCAGCCGATTGCCCTGCAGCAAACCGATCACCAACATGCAGATCGCCGGGAAGCCCAGCAGCAGGCCTTTCCAGTTGAATGCCTTGAGGCGTTCCAGTCGTAGCGGATCCTGCGGAATGCCGTAAGCCACCATCGCCATGGCGACCAGGCACGGCACGATGATTTGCCAGAACGTCCATTGCCAGCCGACGTATTCCGTCCACAAACCGGCGAGCGGCGTACCGAGGCCGGGGCCGAAAGTCGCGGTCAGCGCGTAACCGGCCAGACCGTAGAGTTTGATATTTGCCGGCAAGAAGCGCAGGGCCACGGTCATCAGCATCGGCGGCAGCGCGCCGCCGGCCAGGCCTTGCAGGATGCGCATCAACAGCAGACTTTCGTAATTCGGCGCGAACGGGCACAGCACGCCGAGCACGGTGAACAGGCCGATCGCGCAGAGGGTGAAGCGGCGCAGCGAGAAGGTCACCGAGCACCACGGCGCAAACGCCATGGCCGCGACCGAGGTGGCGGTGTAACTCGCGACCAGCCAGGTGCCTTCGTCGTAACCGATGTGCAGCGCGCCACGGATGTCGGCGAGGGCCACTTTGGTGACCATCTCGTTGAGGCCCGACACCAGCACCGCCAGCAGCACGCCGACCAGACCGGTGATGATCCGCGCCCCGAACACCGGAGGCGCGGCCGCCGTCGCCGGGCTGGCCGCAGCGAGGGGCGCCGAGACCGTCAGGGATGTCATGAATGAAAACTCCGGGGGTGGGAAATACCGGAGCATTTTAGTCGGGCTTATCGCTGACGAAAATTGACTTATTGGCAGGTTATAAGTGCGCCAGACACAATGATTAAACGCAAAAGATCGCAGCCTTCGGCAGCTCCTACAGGGATTGCATTCCAATGTAGGAGCTGCCGAAGGCTGCGATCTTTTGATCTGTTGTTAAGGTTGAGCAGCCAGCCAGGTTTCGTCGCAGCAGGTTTTCAGGGTTTCCCGCAGCCAGCGGTGCGCCGGATCCTTGTCGAAACGCGGGTGCCAGGCTTGTGTCAGCATCAGTGTTGGCAACGGAATCGGCAGGTCGAACGAGCGCAGTTTCAAACCCAATCGCCGCACGCTGAGCAGCGCTTCCTTGGGCACCGGCAGAATCAGATCGGAATCCGGCAAGGCAAACATCGCCGCATGAAAACTCGGCGCAATCACCGCCACCCGCCGCTCCAGCCCCAACGCGTTCAACGCCGTATCAATCGGGCCCCGAGCGATACCTCGGCGCGACATGCTGATATGGGAAAAACCGGCGTAGCGTTCGGCGGTGATCTCACCGTCAAGCAGCGGATGATCTTCACGAACCAGACCGACGAAGTGCGTGGAGAACAGATTCTGCACTTTCACTTCAGGGCTGACCGGCCGGGTATTGCTGACGCTGAGGTCGATCCGTCCTTCGCGCAGCGCTTCATCATCGCCATCGCCCTCAGGGACAAAACGCAGCTCGCAGTGCGGCGCTTGTTGGTCGAGGGTGTCGAACAGCTTGCCGCCGTAGACGCCGATGAAAAAGTCATTGGCGCGAATGCTGAAGCGTCGGCGCAGCGTGCCCAATTCCACCGTGTCAGCGGAGCGGAACAGCAGCGCGGCTTGTTCGACGACGTCGCGCACCTGCTCGCGCAGCTCCAGTGCTTTGGGGGTTGGCACTAGGCCACGGCCGGCGCGCACGAGGATCGGATCGCCGATGGCTTCGCGGATACGCGTGAGGGTGCGGCTCATCGCGGCGGGGCTGAGGTTCATCCGCCGCGCGGCGCCGACCACACTGCCTTCGTCGAGCAAAGCGTCGAGGGCGACCAGAAGGTTCATGTCCGGAAGCTGCATGGAGAGCACTCGTGGCTGATCAGGATTGATCTGAGTGCAATCCTAGCAGATCAAAAGATCGCAGCCTTCGGCAGCTCCTACGGGGATCCCATTCCATGTAGGAGCTGCCGAAGGCTGCGATCTTTTCAGGTCAGCGCTGCATACCCCAGCGCTTCACAGTCACCCGCTCCAGCGTGTCAAACACCAGATTCTCCACCAGCAAACCAATCAGAATCACCACCGCCAACCCGGCAAACACCTTGTCGGTGTACAGCTCATTTCGATTCTGAAAGATGTACCAGCCCAAGCCACCCTTGCCACTGGTCGCACCAAACACCAATTCCGCCGCGATCAACGTGCGCCAGGCAAACGCCCAGCCAATTTTCAGCCCGGCCAGAATCGACGGCAGCGCCGCCGGAATAAGGATGAACAACACCAGCCGCAAACCCTTCAAACCGTAATTACGCCCGGCCATGCGCAGCGTCTCGGACACCCCGAGAAACCCCGCATAAGTATTCAGCGCCAACGCCCACAACACCGAATGCACCAGCACAAAAATCAGGCTGTTCTGGCCCAACCCAAACCACAGCAACGCCAATGGCAGCAGGGCAATCGCCGGCAACGGGTTAAACATCGAGGTCAGTGTACTCAGCAGATCGCGCCCAAACTGGGTCGACACCGCCAGTGTCGTCAGGGCAAACGCCAGAACGATGCCGATCAGATAACCCTTGAGCAGCACCACCAAGGATATCCACACCTTGCTCAGCAACTCGCCGCTGAGCAGGCCGTCGTACAACGCATGGCTGGTCTGCAGAAAACTCGGCAGCAACAGATCGTTGTTCTGCACCCGCGCGACAATTTCCCAAAGCACCGCGAGCAATATCAGGATCAGGCTTTTGCGCAGCCAACCCTGTTGCCACAGCCGCGTACCGAGGGACAGTTCGCGCTCGACCGGCACTTCAGTCAGCGGCTCTAAAACAATTTCGAATTCTTCACGCACAGATGATGACTGGCTCATCGGGTTGATCCTCCTGGCCGCTCAATAGGCGATGCGAATGTCGTTGAAGTCGTGGTCACGCTCGGTTTCCGGCGACTGCCCTTCGTCGAACAGCAGACGATGAATGCGCCGCGCCGATTCCTGAAACGCCACGCCACCGAGGCTGTGCAGATCGTATTGATGGCTGTGCACTTCGGCGCGCACCCGGCCGGGATGCGGCGACAGCAGCAGGATGCGATTGCCCACCACCAGCGCCTCTTCAATCGAGTGGGTGACGAACAACAATGTGAAACGCACCTCTTCCCAAAGCAGCAGTAATTCTTCCTGCATCTTGCGTCGGGTCAGCGCATCGAGTGCGGCAAACGGTTCGTCCATCAAGAGGATTTTCGGCTGCATCGCCAACGCCCGGGCAATCGCCACGCGCGCTTTCATGCCGCCGGACAAGGTGTGCGGATAAGCATCGGCAAACGCCGCCAACCCGACCTTTTCCAGATAGTGCAACGCGCGTTCTTCGGCCTCTTTGTTCTTCAGCGTGCGCGACGCGAGCAGCGGAAACATCACGTTCTGTTTGACGGTTTTCCACGGCGGCAGTTGATCGAATTCCTGAAACACCACAATCCGGTCTGGCCCCGGCGCGTCGACGCGCTGGCCTTGCAGACGGATCTCGCCTTCGCACGGTTGAATAAAACCGGCGACCGCTTTGAGTAACGTCGATTTGCCGCAACCGGACGGGCCGAGCAGCACGTAGCGATCGGCCGGGTCGATTTCAAAACTGACCTGGTGCGTGGCGCGCACCACACGTTGCGGCGTGCGGTATTCGAGGCTGACATGATCGACCGCCAACAGCGCTTCGCGGTTGACGATCAGGTTGCTGGCCGCGTGGCCTTGCAAAGGGGCGTTCATCTCGGTCAGCTCCCTTGCAGCGGTTTGGCGTCCTGGAAGAAATAGTCCTTCCACGATTCAGGTTTGTTTTTGATCGCGCCGACGCGGTAGAGGAATTCGGCCAGTGGATAAGTATTTTTCGGCGTCACGCTGAATTCGAACTGCGGGTTGTCGATGATTTTCAGTAACGCTGCGCGGTCGATTTTCGCTTTGGTCACGCGGATGTAGGTGTCGGCCGCCGCGCCCTTATCGTTCTGCGCAAATTGCGCCGCCTCGGTCAGTGCTTTAACGAAGGCTTTGTAGGTTTTCGGGTTTTCCTCGCGGAATTTCTCGGTGGCGAACAGCACCGTCGGCGAGTTCGGGCCGAGCACGTCATACGAGTTGAGCACGACGTGAACGTTAGGATTTTCCAGCGCCTGATCCTGGAACGGCGGGTTGGAGAAATGCCCGGTCAGCTCGGTGCCGCCGGCGATCAACGCAGCCGTGGCGTCCGGGTGCGGAACGGCGATGGTGTATTTGTCGAGGCGATTGAATTCCTTGTCGCCCCACTGCTTGGCCGCCGCGTACTGCAGGAAGCGCGACTGTACCGACACGCCAACCGCTGGCACTGCGATGCGATCCTTCTCGGTGAAATCGGCGATGGTTTTAACCTTCGGATTGTTGCTCACCAAGTAGTAAGGAAAGTTGCCCAGCGAGGCGACGGCTTTGACGTTTTGCTTGCCGTGGGTGCGATCCCAAATGGTCAGCAGCGGCCCGACGCCGGCGCCAGCAATGTCGATGGAACCGGACAACAGCGCATCGTTGACCGCGGCGCCGCCCGAGAGCTGCGTCCAGTCGACCTTGATGTCGATGCCTTCCTGCTTGCCGTACTTCTCGATCAGGCCCTGATCGCGCACCACGTTGAGCAATAAATAGACGATGCCGAACTGTTCGGCGATGCGGATTTCACCTTCGGCGTGGGCCACGGTCGGAGCGACCAGGCTGCCAGCAATCAGGCTGAAACCGAGGCCGATGGCGGCGGCCAGCGGTGCAAATGGAAGTCGTTTGGACATGATCGAATCTCCGGCAAATCAGAAAGGCGCGTCGCCCTGAATGGTCGTGCGATACAGCTTGCGGCGCAGGTGCGCGGGGCAGCCGGCGGCGAGGTGGATCAGCGAACGGTTGTCCCAGAACACCAGGTCATGGGGCTGCCACTGATGGCGGTAGATGTTTTGCGGCAACACGCTGTGGGCGTAGAGCTCGCTCAGCAGTTGCTGGCTCTCGTCGTCCGGCAGACCAACGATGCGCGTGGTGAAACCTTCGCTGACGAACAGCGCTTTGCGGCCGTTTTCCGGGTGCGTGCGCACCACCGGGTGCACCACTTCCGCGACCTGAGCGAGTTGCTCCGGGGTCAGCGTCGGGCGCCAGTTGCCTTCGAATTTGGTTTCGCTGTAACGCGCGGTGTAGGAATGCGCGGCGCTGCGCCCTTCGACCGCTTTACGCAGCTCGGCGGGCAGGTTGTCCCAGGCTTTGTGCATGTCGGCGAACAAGGTGTCGCCGCCCTCGGAAGGCAGCTCTTGCGCATGCAACATCGAGCCAAGGCTCGGCAGCTCTTTATAGGAAAGGTCGGAGTGCCAGAATTTGCCAGCGTCGCCGAGGCCGATGTTTTGGCCGTTTTCGACGATGTTGGAAACGATGAGAATTTCCGGGTGATTGGCCAGCAGGAACTGCTTGAGCACGTGGATCTGCAACACACCGAAGCGGCGGCTGAAGTCGATTTGCTGTTGCGGGGTGATTTGCTGATCGCGGAATACCACGACGTGGTGGTCGAGGTGCGCGCGATGGATGCGCGTAAAGTCTTGATCATTGATCGGCCGGGTGAGGTCGAGGCCAATGATCTCGGCGCCAACGGCACCGCTGAACGGGCGAATTTCGAAGGTTTGCGGCGCGGCGCTCGCGGCGCTTGGGGTAGCAGTAGCTGCGGACATCTTTCAATCTCCCACGCACGGCGCGCTCATGGGCGCGCTCGTCGATCAGACACTCACGCTGGATTGCGTGTCGGTTCAGGTCGTGCGGCGCGCCGATTGGTCGGCAGGTACGCAGGGGAGTGACTTTATAGCTATAAGAATCGGAAATTAAATACCGTTAATGAATAACGATATGGCGAATGGTGAGGAATGGACTGGGTGGTGAGTGACGGTTTTTGTCACTTGCTGACAGAGAAGTGCTGTTCCGACTGACGCCTTCGCGAGCAAGCTCGGCTCCTACAGGTTTTGTGTCGAACACTGGATCGCGTTTCAACCAAATCCTGTAGGAGCCGAGCTTGCTCGCGAAGAGGCCAGCAGCCGCGCTTAAGATCTAGCGCTCGTGCAACGCCTCAGCCCGCGCGCGGATGATCGGTTTGAGCAGGTAGCTCAACACCGATTTCTTGCCGGTAATGATATCCACCGACGCGACCATCCCCGGAATGATCAGCAACGGCTTGTCATCCGTACCCAGATGACTGCGCTCCGTACGCACTTTGATCACGTAGTACGTGGTCTTCTTGTCTTCATCGGTAATGGTGTCGGCACCGATCTGCTCAAGCTTGGCTTTCAGGCCACCATAAATGGTGTAGTCGTACGCGGTGAATTTCACCGTGGCTTCCTGGCCCGGATGCAGGAACGCGATGTCCTGCGGGCGGATTTTTGCTTCGACCAGCAAGGTGTCGTCCAGCGGCACAATCTCCACCAAATCGCTGCCCGGCTGGATCACGCCGCCGATGGTGTTGACCAGCAACTTGTTGACGATGCCCCGCACCGGCGAGGTGACCAGCGTACGGCTGACGCGATCTTCCAGCGCCTTGCCGGTAGCGCTGGCCTTGTTCAGGTCGGTGCGCGCCTCGTTGAGTTGGGTCAGCGCTTCGCTGCGGAATTTGCCGCGCGTCTCGTCGATCTTGCGCTGCACTTCCTTGATCGCCGATTCGGCACGCGGAATCGCCAAAGTTGTGGCATCGAGCTGACCACGGGTTTCCACTTCGGCGCGCTTCAGTCGCAAGACTTCAACCGGCGAAACTGCGCCCTGCGCCACCAGCGGCTCGGACATGTTGATTTCCTGACGCTGCAAGCCGAGTTGCTGGCGGTATTGGCCCTGCTTGGAGCCAAATTCGCGTAGCTCTTGCTGACGCTGAATCAACTGCTCCTGCAAACCGCCGATCTCGTCGTGCAGTTGCTGGCGGCGGCTGATGTACAGCGACTCTTCGCTTTTCGCCTGACCCGGCACGGCTCTCAGCACGTCCTCGGGGAAATTCAGCGGACGGTCATCGACTTCGGCGCTCAGACGCTCAACGCGCAGCAACATCGACAGACGATCGGCCTCGGTTTCGCCGACGTTGGAGGCAAATCGCGTGTCGTCGAGACGAATCAGCGGTGCGCCGGCCTCAACGATCTGGCCTTCCTTGACGAACAGTTCGGAGACGATCCCGCCCTCAAGGTTCTGGATTTTCTGGATCTTCGACGACGGAATCGCCTTGCCGTCGCCCTTGGTCACTTCGTCGATCACGGCGAAATTGGCCCAGAGCATAAGAAAAACGAAGAAGCCGATGATCGCCCAAATGGTCAGGCGCACGACGCGCGGGGCGTCCTCGATCAGCGCCTTGTTGACCTCTGGCAGCGGCTGGCCCTGCAACGATGCCGAGCCCTTGAAGTAGCGACGGATCGAATCCTTGAAACCCGACTTAAGCAACACTGATCTGCCCCTTCTTCAACGCTTCCATCACGGCGGCTTTCGGGCCATCGGCAAGAATCTGACCACGGTCGACCACCAACAGGCGATCGACCAGCGACAACAGTGAAGCCCGGTGCGTGACCAGAATCACGGTCTTGTTTTCAATCACTGCCGCGAGGCGTTGCTTGAGGCGTTCTTCGCCGGTGTTGTCCATCGCGCTGGTGGGTTCATCCATCAGCAGAATCGGCGGATTGAGCAACAGCGCGCGGGCCAGGGCGACGTTCTGTCGTTGGCCGCCGGAGAGGTTCTGCCCGCGCTCGCCGACTTGCAGCTCATAACCTTGCGGGTGCAGACGGGCGAATTCGTGGACGCCGGCCAGTTCGGCGGCTTGCAGCACCAGTTCGTCTTCTACATAACGCGCACCGGAAACGAGGTTGTCACGCAGGGTGCCGGCCAGCAGTTGGATGTCCTGTGGTACATAGCCGATGTTGTAGCGCAGCTCGCTGACGTCGATCTGGCGGATGTCCACACCGTCGACCAGCAAGGCGCCATCGTCCGGCTGATAGAGGCCGACCAGCAGTTTGGCCAGGGAGCTTTTGCCCGAGCCACTGCGACCGATAATGCCGATTTTCTCGCCGGGACGGATCACCAGGTTGATGTTCTTCAGCGCCGGGTTCTGTTGTTCCGGGTAGGTGAAGTTGAGCTGGCGGCATTCGATGGCGCCCTGCAAAACCTTGCGGCTCAGCGGGCGTTCTTCGAAGTTGCGCTCTTGCGGCAGCTCCATCATTTGATCGACCGAGGTCATGGTCACCCGCGCCTGTTGATAGCGGGTCAGCAGACCGGACAGCGAGGCCAGCGGGCTCAGCGCGCGACCGCTGAGCATGTAGCAAGCGATCAGACCGCCCATGCTCAGGTGCCCGTCGATGATCTGGTACACGCCGAAGACGATCATGATCACCCCGGCCAGTTGCTGGATCAGCAGGGTGATGTTCATCGCCAGACCGGAGAGCATTTTCACCCGCAGTTCGAGGCGGCTGAGGGTGCCGATGGTCTGTTCCCACTGGTATTGGCGTTCGCTTTCGGCGTTGTTGACCTTGACCGCGTCGAGGCCGGCGAGGGTTTCGATCAGGCTCGATTGACGCTCCGCGCCGAGGGCCATGGTGCGTTCCATCGTGGCCACCAGCGGCTTCTGCAAGGCGTAGCCGATCAGCAAGGCAATCGGGAATGCCAGCACCGGAATCCACACCAGATGCCCGCCAAGAATGGCGATCACGATGAAGATCAGGATGGTGAACGGCAGGTCGATCAGGCTGGTGAGGGTCAGCGAGGCGAGGAAATCGCGCAGGCTCTGAAACTCGTGAATGTTCTGCGCAAAGCTGCCGACTCGCGCCGGGCGATACTTCATCGACATGCCGACGATGCGCTCGAACAGCGTCGCCGAGATGATCAGGTCGGTTTTCTTGCCGGCCAGATCCAGGCACAAACTGCGCAGGCTCTTGAGGATCAGGTCGAACAGGTAAGCGCCGGTAATCCCGAGGGCCAAGACCCACAGGGTCGCTTCGGCCTGGTTCGGCACCACGCGGTCGTAGACGTTCATCACGAACAGCGGCGCAGCCATCGCAATGATGTTGATCAGGAAACTTGCGGCAATCGCATCGGCATACAGCCAGCGCGAACGCTTGAGGGTGTCGCGGAACCACGAGCGAGCGCGCGGAATCAGCGTGCCGTGGTTAACGTCGAATTTGTGTTGCGGCTGGGCGAAGAAGACTTTGCCGGTGTAATCGTCGGCGAGCAGTTCGCGACTGACCACGGATTCGCCGCCGTCGCTTTCGCTGAGCAGCACCCGCGCTTCGTCGTCACCTTGCCAGCCTAACAGGACGGCGCTGCGGCCATCCTTGAGCAGCAACAGCGCGGGCATGGCGATCGCCGGAATTTCTTCCAGTTTGCGCTGCAACACCCGCCCTTGCAGGCCGGCGCGAGCCGCCGCGCGGGGCAGCAACTCGACACTCAAACGTTGTTTGGGCAGCGGCAGGCCGGTGGTTAGCATCGCCGCGCTGGCAGGCTTCTGATGGAGCATGCAAAGGGCGAGCAGACCGTCCAGTAACGGATCGTCGTGCAACGCGCGTGGATCATGACTGAGATGAACTCGACTGACTTCTGATTCCACGCTCGACACTCTTTAACAGTTGAAAGGGATAACTCAATTCATCCCAGGCAGCTGAACCTTGGGCTTCACGTCGTTCTGCACAACGGATGCCAACGGCGCGACCACTCCCTGGCTTCTGAGCAACTCGCCCATGGTCGCCTTGATTCGGTACTGAGTAAATAACTGAATGTTTTTGATTTCAGCCAGACGACGCGATGCGGTGAACAGCTCGTTTTCGCTGTCGAGCAAATCGAGCAGGGTGCGTTCGCCGAGGCTGAATTGACGCTGGTAAGCAGTGCGCACGGCGGTGCTGTGATCGACGTATTGCTGCGCGATCGGCACCTGCGCATTGGCGTTGTTCAAGGCGTTCCAGGCCAAGCCCAGCTCTTCGTTCAACTGACGCAGGGCGTTGTTGCGGATGTCCAACGCCTGGTTCGACAGGTACGACTTCGATTCCAGATCAGCCTTGTTGCTGCCACCGGAATAGAGGTTGAAGCGCATGCGCAGCATGGCTTGCCACTCGTTGTTGTGACCATTCTGGCCATCGATATCGTTGTCGGCGGTGCGGCCCAGTTCAGCGTCGAAACGCGGGTAGAAGGTCGACTTGGCGGTCTCGTACTGCTTCTCGGCTGCGGCGATGTCGGACTCGGCCGAACGCAGGATCGGGCTGTTTTCGACCATCTGCGTGCGCGCTTCATTGAGGTTGGCCGGCATCATCGCGATGAACGGCGCCGGGCGCTCCAGCTGGTCAGGCATCTGGCCGACGGCGCTGAGAAAGTTGGTTTCCGAATCGGCGAGGTTGGTCTGCTCGGTGATCAGGTTGTTGCGGGCCTGAGCCATACGCGCTTCGGCCTGATCAAGGTCGGCGCCGCTGCCGACGCCGCGCTGGGTGCGCAACTGGATCTGGTCGTAGATACGCTGGTGGCTCTTGAGGTTTTCTTCGGCCAGACGCACGAACTCGCGACGCGTCAGCACGTCCAGATAAACCTGGGCGACGGTCAACGCGGTGCGCTCGGAAGTGCCGAGCAGCGAGTAAGCGCGGGAGTTAACGGTGGCTTGTTGACGCCCGACTTCGCTGGAAGTGGCAAAACCGTCAAAAACCATTTGCGAGAGACGTAAACTTGACTCGCTGCGGTTCAGGGTTTCGTAGTGGTTACCGGAATCGGCGCGTGTGGTCACGCTGTCGGTGCCCTCACGGCCATAACCACCCAGCAGATCGACCTTCGGCAGGTATCCACCTTTCGCTGCTCTTAATTGATAATCCGCCGCCAAACGACTGTTGACCCCTGCCTGGATCTCCGGATGGACATCCAATGCCTGCTGCATGGCTTCTGGTAAGGATTGTGCTTGTACAAAAGAGGCGGCGAGAGCGAAGGGTACGGCGAAAAGCAGGGGCGAACGCATGGTAGGAATTTCCCAGAACTTCTTGTCTTGAATCACAGCAAAAACGGGGCGCTGCGTCGGATGATGGCAACCAGATTGACCGTATGTCGGAAAGTTCAAAACAGGAACTGGATCACACGCTGAAGGACGGGTCGCCGCGGAAATATCAATGTGACATTACTGGGGCGATTGTTTAGGATGGCACCCAGAAGGTCAATAGTTTGGCATAAAGTTAATAGCGAAAGAATCTAGCCAAATTATTGACGATTAGACGCGTCAAACTTGCTACGTAAAATTTAAAAGTACGTCCAGACTGAATCGGCGCCCATGCCATCAGGTCCATGGAAGTCAACTGAACGTGACACCCGGAGAGTCTTCAATGAGCAGTGTTGTTGCCATCGTCAAAAGCATTGTTGGTCAGGTATTCGTGGTGTCACCAGAGGGCGTGCGTCGCGTACTCGTTGAAGGCGATCGCCTGTTTGTCGGCGACCAGATCGACACCGGCCTCTCCGGCGCCGTGTCGCTTGAATTGGCAGATGGCCGCACCCTCGACCTCGGTCGCGAAACGCAGTGGAGCGCCAACGCGCCCGACTCCAGCACTGACCTGGCTGAAGCCACCGCGCAGGCAGCGCCTTCTGTAGAAGAATTGCAGCAAGCCATCGCCGCCGGTGTCGACCCGACGACCGCCCTCGACGCCACCGCTGCCGGCCCAAGCGCCGCAGGCACTGGCGGTGCTGCCGGTGGTGGCCACAGTTTCGTGATGCTCGACGCCACCGCTGGCCGCGTTGACCCGACGATTGGCTTCCCGACCGCAGGCATCAACGCTGCAGGTCAGACCACGCAAGACATCACCGGCGGGCAGACCACCGACACCACCACGAATGCCCTGCGCGATTCGACCCTGAGCGTCAGCGCCACACCGACCATCACCGAAGCCGGCGGCGTGCTGGTGTACACCGCGACCCTGACCCAGGCGCCGCTGACCGACCTGACCATCACCCTGTCCAACGGCGCGGTGATTGTGGTTCCGGCCGGTTCCACCACGGGCACCGTCAACGTCCCGCTGGCGCCGAACGACACTGTTTATAACGACTCGACCCAGATCGACGTGACCGTCACCGGCACCACCGGCGGCAACGGCATCAACGTGACCCCGCCAACCGTCCCGGCCACGACGCAGGTCACCGACACCATCGACACCACCACCGTCACCCTGACAGCGGGCACGAACGTCACCGAAGGCGGCCAGATCACCTACACCGCGACCCTGACCAACCCGGCGCAGACGCCGGTGACCGTCACCCTGTCGAATGGCTCGACCATCACCATTGGCGCGGGCCAGACCACCGGCACCGTCAACGTGCCAACGCCGCCGAACGACGTCTATAACAATGGCAGCGCCGTCACCACCACCATCACTGGTGCCACCGGTGGCAACTTCGAAAATCTGGTGCCAAACCCGACGCCAGCGACCACCACCATTACCGATTCGGTGGACACCACCACGGTCACTCTGACCGCTGGCTCGACCGTCACTGAAGGCGGCCAGATCACCTATACCGCGACCCTGACCAACCCGGCGCAAACCCCGGTCACCGTCAATCTGTCGAACGGCTCGACAATCACCATCGAAGCCGGCCAGACCTCGGGCGTCGTCAACGTGCCGACCCCAGCCAATGACGTCTATAACAACGGCAGCACTGTCAGCACCACGATTACCGGCACCACCGGTGGCAACTTCGAAAATCTGGTGCCGAACCCGACGCCGGCAGTGACCACCATTACCGATGCGGTCGACACCACCACCGTCACCCTGACGGCGGGGACTAATGTCACTGAAGGCGGTCAGATCACTTACACCGCGACCCTGACCAACCCGGCGCAGACGCCGGTAACCGTCACTCTGTCGAACGGCTCGACCATTACCATCGAAGCCGGCCAGACCACTGGCGTCGTCAACGTGCCGACCCCGGCCAATGACGTCTACAACAATGGCAGCACCGTCAGCACCACGATTACCGGCGCAACCGGCGGCAACTTCGAAAATCTGGTGCCGAACCCGACGCCAGCAGTGACCACCATCACCGATTCGGTGGACACCACCACGGTCACTCTGACCGCTGGCTCGACCGTCACTGAAGGCGGCCAGATCACCTACACCGCGACCCTGACCAACCCGGCGCAGACGCCGGTGACCGTCACTCTGTCGAACGGCTCGACAATCACCATCGAAGCCGGCCAGACCTCGGGCGTCGTCAACGTGCCGACAGCGGCCAATGACGTCTACAACAACGGCAGCACTGTCAGCACCACGATTACCGGCACCACCGGTGGCAACTTCGAAAATCTGGTGCCGAACCCGACGCCGGCAGTGACCACCATCACCGATTCGATCGACACCACCACGGTCACCCTGACCGCTGGCTCGACCGTCACCGAAGGCGGTCAGATCACTTACACCGCGACCCTGGCCAACCCGGCGCAGACGCCGGTGACCGTCACTCTGTCGAACGGCTCGACCATTACCATCGAAGCGGGCCAGACCACGGGCGTCGTCAACGTGCCGACCCCGGCCAACGACGTCTACAACAATGGCAGCACTGTCAGCACCACAATTACCGGCGCAACCGGTGGCAACTTCGAAAATCTGGTGCCGAACCCGACGCCAGCAGTAACCACCATCACTGATTCGGTCGACACCACCAACGTCAGCCTCACCGCCACCGGCACCGTCGTTGAAGGTGGCCAGATAACCTACACCGCGACCCTGACCAACGCCGCGCAAACCCCGGTGACGATCACCCTGTCGAACGGTTCGACCATCACCATTGAAGCCGGCAAAACCACCGGCAGCGTCAACGTGCCGACAGCGGCCAACGACGTCTACAACAATGGCAGCACGGTCAGCACCACGATTACCGGCGCAACCGGCGGCAACTTCGAAAACCTGGTGCCGAACACCACGCCAGCGACCACCACGATTACCGATTCGATCGACACCACCAATCTGTCGCTGTCCGCGACCGGCACCGTTGCTGAAGGCGGTTCGATCGTTTACACCGCAACGCTGACCAATCCAGCCGGCACGCCAGTCACCGTGACCCTGAGCAACGGCTCGGTGATCACCATCGACGCCGGCAAAACCACCGGCACCGTGACCGTCGCAGCACCGGCCGATGACGTCTATAAGGACGCCGGCCAAGTCGAAGTCAGCATCAATAACGTCACTGGCGGCAATTTCGAGAACCTGGTGCCGAGCACCGTTCCGGCTGTCACCGAAGTGACCGACACCGTCGACACCTCGACCGTGAAATTGACGGCTGACACCTCGGTGGCTGAAGGCGGCACCGTCACTTACACCGCAACCGTTGGCGCGCCAGTCACTGGCGCCCCGGTTGTCGTGACCTTGGCCAACGGCCAAAACATCACCATTGCGGTCGGCCAAACCACTGGCACCGTGACCACCACCGCGCCGAACGACGCGCTGGCCGGTAACGCGCCGCTGAGCAACTCGATCACCAATGTGAGCGGGGGCAATTACGAAAATCTGGTCGCCGACAAAACTCCGGTTTCCACTAACGTCACCGATGTTGCCGACACCACCAACCTGTCGCTCAGCGCCACCGGTTCTGTGGCTGAAGGCGGTTCGATCGTTTACACCGCAACCCTGACCAACCCGGCCGGCACACCGGTGACCGTGACCCTGTCGAACGGCTCGGTGATCACCATCGAAGCGGGCAAAACCACTGGCACCGTGACCGTCGCTGCGCCTGCCGATGACGTCTATAAAGACGCCGCCAAAGTCGAAGTCACCATCGACAACG
Organism: Pseudomonas sp. PS01303; assembly: GCF_029959385.1. Lineage (NCBI taxonomy): Bacteria > Pseudomonadati > Pseudomonadota > Gammaproteobacteria > Pseudomonadales > Pseudomonadaceae > Pseudomonas > Pseudomonas sp. PS01303. The sequence goes on along the minus strand of NZ_JASCPK010000011.1, from coordinate 37,096 downwards.
CCACCGGCGGCAACTTCGAGAACCTGGTGCCAAGCACCGTTCCGGCTGTCACCGAAGTGACCGACACCCTCGACACGTCGACCGTCAAACTGACCGCTGACACCACCGTGGCTGAAGGCGGGACCGTCACCTACACCGCGACCGTTGGCGCGCCGGTCACCGGTTCGCCTGTCGTCGTGACCTTGGCCAATGGCCAAACCATCACCATCGCGGTCGGCCAGACCACCGGCACCGTAACCGCCACTGCACCGAACGATGCGTTGACCGGCCATGCGCCGCTGACCACGTCGATCACTGAGGTGTCCGGCGGTAACTACGAAAATCTGGTGGCTGACAAAACTCCTGTCAGCACCACCGTCACCGACACTACCGACACCACCAACCTGACGCTCAGCGCCACCGGCACTGTGGCTGAAGGCGGTTCGATCGTTTACACCGCAACCCTGACCAACCCGGCCGGCACACCGGTGACCGTGACCCTGTCGAACGGCGACGTGATCACCATCGAGGCCGGTAAAACCACCGGCACCGTGACCGTTGCCGCACCTGCCGATGACGTCTACAAAGACGCCGGCAAAGTCGAAGTGAGCATCAAGGACGCCACCGGCGGCGACTTCGAGAACCTCGTTCCGAGCACCACGCCAGCCGTCACCGACGTGACCGACACCCTCGACACCTCGACGGTGAAACTGACCGCGACCGAGACCGCTGCTGAAGGCGGCACCGTCACTTACACCGCGACCGTGGGCGCGCCAGTCACCGGTTCGCCGGTGATCGTGACCCTGGCCAACGGTCAGACCATCACCATCGCCGTCGGCCAGACCACCGGCACCGCGACCGCCATCGCACCGAACGATGCGTTGACCGGTCACGCGCCTCTGACCAACTCGATCACCGAAGTCAGCGGCGGCAACTACGAAAATCTGGTGGCTGACAAAACTCCGGTCAGCACCACCGTGACCGACACCACTGACACCACCAACCTGACGCTCAGCGCCACCGGTACCGTGGCTGAAGGCGGTTCGATCGTTTACACCGCGACCCTGACCAACGCAGCAGGTTCGCCAGTCACCGTGACCCTGAGCAACGGTTCGGTAATCACCATCGAAGCTGGCAAAACCACCGGCACCGTAACCGTCGCTGCGCCTGCCGATGACGTCTATAAAGACGCCGGCAAAGTCGAAGTGACCATCAAGGACGCCACTGGCGGCGACTTCGAGAACCTGGTGCCAAGCACCGTTGCAGCCGTGACCGACGTCACTGACACCATCGACACCTCGACGGTGAAACTGACCGCCACCGAAACCGCTGCTGAAGGCGGCACCGTCACTTACACCGCCACTGTTGGCGCGCCAGTGACCGGCTCGCCTGTCGTCGTGACCCTGGCGAACGGTCAGAGCATCACTATCGCTGTCGGCCAAACCACCGGCACCGTGTCGACCACCGCACCGAACGACGTGCTGGCCGGCCACGCGCCGCTGACCAACTCGATCACCAATGTCAGCGGCGGCAACTACGAAAATCTGGTCGCCGACAAAACCCCGGTCAGCACCGCAGTGACCGACACCGTCGACACCACCACCGTTTCGCTGACCGCCACCGGCAACGTCAACGAAGGCGGGCAGATCGTCTACACCGCGACGCTGACCAACCCGGCCGGCACCCCGGTGACCGTAACCCTGAGCAACGGCTCGACCATCACCATCGACGCCGGCAAGACCACCGGCACCGTGACCGTTCCTGCGCCTGCCGATGACGTCTACAAAGACGCCGGCAAAGTCGAAGTGACCATCAAGGAAACCACCGGCGGCAATTTCGAAAACCTGGTGGCCAATCCGACGCCAGCAGTGACCAACGTCGCCGACACGATCAACACCACACACCTGACCCTCAGCGCTGAAAGCTATGTGCTCGAAGGCACCTCGATCACTTACACCGCGACCCTGACCAACGCTGCGCAAACGCCGGTGACCGTCAACCTGAGCAACGGCCAGACCATCACCATCGAGGCTGGCAAAACCAGCGGTTCGGTGACTATCGCGGCGCCGAGCGATGACGTTTACAAAGACGTCAGCAAGCTCACCGTGACCATGACCGATGCCACCGGCGGCAACTTCGAAAAACTTGACCTCAGCAAGACCCCGGTCAGCACCACCGTCAATGACACCGTCGACAAAACCACGCTGACCCTCAGCGCCAGCGACACCGTCAGCGAAGGTGGCCAGATCACCTACACCGCGACCCTGAGCAATCCGGCCGGCACCGCCATGACCGTGACCCTGGCCAACGGCGCGGTGATCAACATTGCTGCCGGTGCGACCAGCGGTTCGGTGAACTTCGCCGCGCCTGCCAATACCCCGTACATCGACGGCGGCAAAGTACAGACCGCGATTGCCAGCCACAGCGGCGGCAACTTCGAGCAGGTCGATGCCAACCGTTCGGCGGTGGTTACCACCGTCACCGACACCACCGACACCACCAATATCAGCCTGAGCGCCACCGGTTCGGTCGCCGAGGGCGGTTCGATCGTCTACACCGCAAGCCTGACCAACGCGGCCGGCACGGCCATGACCGTGACCCTGAGCAACGGCGCGGTGATCAACATCGCCAAAGGCGCGACCTCTGGCACTGCCACCGTCGCCGCACCGGGCGATGACGTCTACAAGGACGCCGGCAAAGTCGACGCGAGCATCACCAAGACCACCGGCGGTAACTTCGAGAACCTGGTAGTCGACAAGACTCCGGCCGTCACCGACGTGACCGACACCATCGACAACAGCACCGTTTCGCTGACCGCCACCGCCGCCACCGTTGAAGGCGGCGTGGTGGTTTACACCGCGTCCGTGACCGCTCCGGTCACCGGCGCGCCGGTTGTCGTGACCCTGTCCAACGGCCAGACCATCACCATTCCGGTCGGCGCCAGCAGCGGCAGCGTCAACTTCACCGCACCGAACGATGCACTGGCCGGCGGCAACACGCTGAGCGTGAAAATCGACGGCACCAGCGGCGGCAACTACGAAAATCTCGTCGCAGACAAAACCCCGGCCGTAACGTCGGTGACCGACACCGTCGACACCACCAACCTGTCGCTGAGCGCGACCGGCACCGTGGCTGAGGGTGGTTCGATTGTTTACACCGCGACGCTGACCAACCCGGCTGGCACGCCAGTCACCGTGAACTTGTCGAACGGTTCGACCATCACCATCGAAGCGGGCAAAACCACCGGTTCCGTGACCGTTGCCGCGCCAGCCGATGACGTCTACAAAGACGCCGGCAAAGTCGAAGTGACTATCAAGGACGCCACCGGCGGCAACTTTGAAAACCTGGTGCCGAGCACCACGCCAGCGGTGACCGACGTCACTGACACCATCGACACCTCGACCGTGAAACTGACGGCCGACACCACCGTGGCTGAAGGCGGCACCGTCACTTACACCGCCACTGTCGGCGCGCCGGTCACCGGTTCGCCAGTCGTGGTGAACCTGGCCAACGGCCAAAGCATCACCATCGAAGTCGGCAAAACCACTGGCACCGTCACCACCATCGCACCGAACGATGCGCTGACCGGTCAGGCCCCGCTGACGAATTCGATCACCGGCGTGACCGGCGGCAACTACGAAAATCTGGTCGCCGACAAAACCCCGATCACCACCACTGTGACCGACACCACCGACACCACCAACCTGTCGCTCAGCGCCACCGGTTCCGTGGCCGAGGGTGGTTCGATCATCTACACCGCGACCCTGACCAATGCTGCAGGCTCGCCAGTCACCGTGACCCTGTCGAACGGTTCGTTAATCACCATCGAGGCCGGTAAAACCACCGGCACCGTGACCGTTGCAGCGCCAGCCGATGATGTCTACAAAGACGCCGGCAAAGTCGAAGTGACCATCAAGGACGCCACCGGCGGTAACTTCGAGAACCTCGTTCCGAGCACCACGCCAGCCGTGACCGAAGTCAACGACACCATCGACACCTCGACGGTCAAACTGACCGCCACCGAGTCTGCTGCTGAAGGCGGTACCGTCACCTACACCGCGACCGTCGGCGCACCAGTGACCGGTTCGCCGGTTGTCGTGACCCTGGCTAACGGCCAGAACATCACTATCGAAGTCGGCAAAACCACCGGCACCGTCACCACCACCGCACCGAACGACGCGCTGAACGGCCACACGCCGCTGACCAACGCGATCACCGACGTGAGTGGCGGTAACTACGAAAATCTGGTCGCCGACAAAACCCCGGTTTCGACCACCGTCACCGACACCGTCGACACCACCGATCTGACGCTGAGCGCGACCGGCACCGTCGCCGAGGGCGGTTCGATTGTTTACACCGCGACGCTGACCAACCCGGCCGGCACGCCGGTAACCGTGAACCTCTCGAACGGTTCGACCATCACCATCGAAGCGGGCAAAACCACCGGCACCGTGACCGTTGCAGCGCCAGCCGATGACGTCTACAAAGACGCCGGCAAAGTCGAAGTGACTATCAAGGACGCGACTGGCGGTAACTTCGAGAACCTCGTTCCGAGCACCACGCCAGCCATCACTGACGTCACTGACACCATCGACACCTCGACCGTCAAACTGACTGCCACCGAAACTGCTGCTGAAGGCGGCACCGTCACTTACACCGCAACTGTCGGCGCGCCAGTCACCGGCTCGCCGGTTGTAGTCACCTTGGCCAATGGTCAGAACATCACCATCGAAGTGGGTAAAACCACCGGCACCGTGAGCACTACCGCGCCGAACGATGCGTTGACCGGTCATGCTCCGCTGACCAACTCGATCACCAACGTGTCCGGCGGTAACTACGAGAACCTCGTTGCCGACAAAACCCCGGTCAGCACCACCGTGACCGACACCACCGACACCACCAACCTGTCGCTCAGCGCCACCGGTTCTGTGGATGAAGGCGGCCAGATCACCTACACCGCAACCCTGACCAACGCTGCTGGCAGCCCGGTAACCGTGACCCTGAGCAACGGCTCGGTGATCACCATCGACGCTGGCAAAACCACGGGCACCGTGTCCGTCGACGCGCCGAAAGATGACGTCTACAAAGACGCCGGCACTGTTGAAGCGACCATCAAAGGCGCAACCGGTGGCGATTTCGAAAACCTCGTCACCAGCACCGCCCCGGCCGTCACCACCGTCAACGACACCATCGACACCTCCACCGTGTCGCTGACCGCCACCGCCAACGTCGCCGAAGGCGAAACCGTGGTCTACACCGCGACCGTAACCGCGCCAGTCACTGGCTCGCCGGTTGTCGTCAACCTGTCCAACGGCCAGACCATCACCATCGCCGTCGGTGAAACCACCGGCACGGTGAACTACGTTGCGCCGAACAGCCCATTGGCCGGCGGCAGCTCGCTGAGCGTGACCATTGATGGCGCCACTGGCGGCAACTACGAAAAACTCGCGGTCGACGGCAAGTCCGCCGACACCGCCGTGTCGGACACCAACGACACCACCAACCTCAACCTGACCGCTACCGACTCGGTGGCTGAAGGTGGTTCGATCGTTTACACCGCGACCCTGACCAACGCCGCCGGTACTCCGGTGACCGTGACCCTGTCGAACGGCGCAGTGATCACCATCGAAGCGGGCAAAACCAGCGGCACCGTGACCGTTGCTGCTCCTGCGGATGACGTTTACAAGGACGCTGGCAAAGTCGAAGCAACCATTTCGACGGCGACTGGCGGCAACTTCGAGAACCTGGTGCCGAGCACCGTTCCGGCCGTGACCAACGTCACCGACACCATCGACACCACCACCGTCAAACTGACCGCGACCGAGTCGGCGGCTGAGGGTGGCAACGTTACTTACACCGCGACTGTGGGTGCGCCAGTGACCGGTTCGCCGGTTGTGGTGACCTTGGCCAATGGTCAGAACATCACGATTGAAGTGGGCAAAACCACTGGTACCGTGACCACCACTGCGCCGAACGATGCGTTGACCGGTCATGCTGCGCTGACCAATGCAATTACCGACGTTTCCGGCGGCAACTACGAAAATCTGGTGGCCGATAAGACGCCGGTTTCGACCAATGTGACCGACACCGTCGACACCACTAACCTGTCGTTGTCCGCGACCGGTTCTGTGGCTGAAGGTGGCTCGATTGTTTACACCGCGACACTGACTAACGCGGCTGGCTCGCCAGTCACAGTGACTCTGTCGAACGGTGCCGTGATCACTATCGAGGCTGGCAAAACTTCGGGCAACGTCACCGTCGCTGCACCTGCCGATGACGTCTATAAAGATGCCGGCAAAGTCGAAGCAACCATTTCGAGCGCCACTGGCGGCAACTTCGAGAATCTGGTGCCGAGCACTGTTCCAGCCGTTACCGAAGTGACTGACACCATCGACACCTCGACCGTGAAACTCACCGCGACCGAGTCCGCTGCTGAAGGTGGTGCGGTTGTTTACACCGCTACTGTTGGCGCGCCAGTAACCGGTTCGCCGGTTGTGGTGACCTTGGCCAACGGCCAGAACATTACGATTGAAGTGGGTAAAACCACCGGCACCGTGACCTTCATTGCGCCAAACGATGCGTTGACCGGCCACGCGCCGATCACCAACGCGATCACTGACGTGACTGGCGGCAACTACGAAAATCTGGTAGCCGACAAAACGCCGGTCAGCACAAACGTCACTGATACCGTCGACACCACCAACCTGTCGCTGTCCGCGACCGGTTCCGTGGCTGAAGGTGGCTCGATTGTTTACACCGCGACACTGACCAACGCTGCTGGCTCGCCAGTCACCGTGACCCTGTCGAACGGTGCCGTGATCACCATCGAAGCGGGCAAAACTTCGGGCACCGTGTCTGTTCCAGCGCCAGCCGATGACGTCTACAAAGACGCCGGTAAAGTGGAAGCGACGATTTCCACCGCAACCGGTGGCAACTTCGAAAATCTGGTACCGAGCACTGCTCCAGCCATTACCGAAGTAACCGACACGATCGACACCTCGACCGTGAAACTCAGCGCCTCCGAAACAGCAGCCGAGGGTGGCACCGTCACCTACACCGCGACTGTCGGCGCGCCAGTGACCGGTTCGCCGGTCGTCGTCACCCTGGCCAACGGTCAGAACATTACGATTGAAGTGGGTAAAACCACTGGCACCGTGACCTTCACTGCGCCGAACGATGCGTTGACCGGTCATGCGCCGATCACCAACGCGATCACTGACGTGACTGGCGGCAACTACGAAAATCTCGTTGCTGATAAAACTCCGGTTTCGACCAACGTTACCGACACCGTCGACACTACTAACCTGTCGCTGAGCGCGACCGGTTCTGTGGCTGAAGGCGGTTCGATTGTTTACACCGCGACATTGACCAACGCTGCTGGCTCGCCAGTCACCGTGACTCTGTCGAACGGCGCCGTGATCACCATTGAAGCGGGCAAAACTTCGGGCAATGTGACCGTTGCTGCACCTGCCGATGACGTCTACAAAGACGCAGGAAAAGTCGAAGCGACCATTTCTGCCGCAACCGGTGGCGACTTCGAAAAACTGGTACCGAGCACTGTTCCAGCCGTTACCGAAGTGACTGACACCATCGACACCTCGACCGTGAAACTCACCGCGACCGAGTCCGCTGCTGAAGGTGGTGCGGTTATTTACACCGCTACTGTTGGCGCGCCAGTAACCGGTTCGCCAGTTGTAGTGACCTTGGCCAACGGCCAGAACATCACGATTGAAGTGGGCAAAACTACCGGCACCGTGACCTTCATTGCGCCAAACGATGCGTTGATCGGCCACGCGCCGATCACCAACGCGATCACTGGCGTTACCGGCGGCAACTACGAAAATCTGGTAGCCGACAAAACGCCGGTCAGCACAAACGTCACTGATACCGTCGACACCACCAACCTGTCGCTGTCCGCGACCGGTTCCGTGGCTGAAGGTGGCTCGATTGTTTACACCGCGACACTGACCAACGCTGCTGGCTCGCCAGTCACCGTGACCCTGTCGAACGGTGCCGTGATCACCATCGAAGCGGGCAAAACTTCGGGCACCGTGTCTGTTCCAGCGCCAGCCGATGACGTCTACAAAGACGCCGGTAAAGTGGAAGCGACGATTTCCACCGCAACCGGTGGCAACTTCGAAAATCTGGTACCGAGCACTGCTCCAGCCATTACCGAAGTAACCGACACGATCGACACCTCGACCGTGAAACTCAGCGCCTCCGAAACAGCAGCCGAGGGTGGCACCGTCACCTACACCGCGACTGTCGGCGCGCCAGTGACCGGTTCGCCGGTCGTCGTCACCCTGGCCAACGGTCAGAACATTACGATTGAAGTGGGTAAAACCACTGGCACCGTGACCTTCACTGCGCCGAACGATGCGTTGACCGGTCATGCGCCGATCACCAACGCGATCACTGACGTGACTGGCGGCAACTACGAAAATCTCGTTGCTGATAAAACTCCGGTTTCGACCAACGTTACCGACACCGTCGACACTACTAACCTGTCGCTGAGCGCGACCGGTTCTGTGGCTGAAGGCGGTTCGATTGTTTACACCGCGACATTGACCAACGCTGCTGGCTCGCCAGTCACCGTGACTCTGTCGAACGGCGCCGTGATCACCATTGAAGCGGGCAAAACTTCGGGCAATGTGACCGTTGCTGCACCTGCCGATGACGTCTACAAAGACGCAGGAAAAGTCGAAGCGACCATTTCTGCCGCAACCGGTGGCGACTTCGAAAAACTGGTACCGAGCACTGTTCCAGCCGTTACCGAAGTGACTGACACCATCGACACCTCGACCGTGAAACTCACCGCGACCGAGTCCGCTGCTGAAGGTGGTGCGGTTATTTACACCGCTACTGTTGGCGCGCCAGTAACCGGTTCGCCGGTTGTGGTGACCTTGGCCAACGGTCAGAACATCACGATTGAAGTGGGCAAAACCACTGGCACCGTGACCTTCACCGCGCCAAACGATGCGTTGACCGGTCATGCGCCGATTACCAATGCGATTACTGGTGTCACTGGCGGCAACTACGAAAACCTCGTCGCCGACAAAACCCCGGTTTCAACCAACGTCACCGACACCGTCGACACCACTAACCTGTCGTTGTCCGCGACCGGCTCCGTGGCTGAAGGTGGCTCGATTGTTTACACCGCGACGCTGACTAACGCTGCTGGCTCGCCAGTGACCGTGACACTGTCGAACGGCGCTGTGATTACCATCGAAGCCGGCAAAACTTCGGGCAACGTCACCGTCGCGGCTCCTGCTGACGACGTTTACAAAGACGCAGGAAAAGTCGAAGCGACCATTTCTGCCGCAACCGGTGGCGACTTCGAAAAACTGGTACCGAGCACTGTTCCAGCTGTTACCGAAGTGACTGACACGATCGACACCTCGACCGTGAAATTGACGGCGACCGAGACCGCTGCTGAAGGTGGTGCGGTTGTTTACACCGCCACTGTTGGCGCGCCTGTGACTGGCTCGCCGGTTGTGGTGACCTTGGCCAATGGTCAGAACATCACGATTGAAGTGGGTAAAACCACTGGCACCGTGACCTTCACTGCGCCGAATGATGCGCTGACTGGTCATGCTCCAATCACCAACGCAATTACCGGTGTGACTGGCGGCAACTACGAAAACCTCGTAGCCGACAAAACTCCGGTTTCGACCAACGTTACCGACACCGTCGACACCACCAATCTGTCGCTGTCCGCGACCGGTTCCGTGGCTGAAGGTGGCTCGATCGTTTACACCGCGACCCTGACTAACGCTGCTGGCTCGCCAGTCACCGTGACTCTGTCGAACGGCGCTGTGATTACCATCGAAGCCGGCAAAACTTCGGGCAACGTCACCGTCGCGGCTCCTGCTGACGACGTTTACAAAGACGCCGACAACGTCCAGGCCACCATCAAAACCGCCACCGGTGGCAATTTCGAAAACCTGGTAACCAGCACCGCGCCAGCCGTGACCAGCGTCACCGACACCATCGACACTTCGACCGTCAAACTGACGGCCGATACTTCGGTCGCTGAAGGCGGCAACGTCACCTACACCGCCACCGTCGGCGCTCCGGTTACTGGTTCGCCGGTCACCGTAAGCCTGTCCAACGGCCAGAGCATCACCATCGAAGTCGGCAAAACCACCGGAACTGTGATCTTCACCGCACCGAACGATGCGCTGACTGGCCATGCTCCGCTGACCAACGCGATCACTGGCGTAACCGGCGGCAACTACGAAAATCTCGTGGCCGACAAAACTCCGGTTTCGACCAATGTGACTGACACTGTCGACACCACCAATTTGTCGCTGTCCGCGACCGGCTCTGTCGCCGAGGGTGGCTCGATTGTTTACACCGCGACATTGACCAACGCCGCTGGCTCGCCAGTGACCGTGACCCTGTCGAACGGCGCAGTCATCAACATCGAAGCGGGCAAAACCACCGGCACCGTCACCGTCGCGGCTCCAGCTGACGACGTCTACAAAGACGCCGGCAACGTGCAGGCAACCATCAAAACCGCCACCGGTGGCAGTTTCGAAAACCTGGTGACCAGCACTGCGCCAGCCGTAACCAGCGTGACCGACACCATCGACACTTCGACCGTCAAACTGACGGCCGATACTTCGGTCACTGAAGGCGGCAACGTCACCTACACCGCGACCGTCGGCGCTCCGGTTACTGGTTCGCCGGTCACCGTAAGCCTGTCCAACGGCCAGAGCATCACCATCGAAGTCGGCAAAACCACCGGCACTGTGACCTTCACCGCACCGAACGATGCGCTGACTGGCCATGCTCCGCTGACCAACGCGATCACTGGCGTAACCGGCGGCAACTACGAAGATCTCGTGGCCGACAAAACTCCGGTTACGACCAATGTGACTGACACTGTCGACACCACCAATTTGTCGCTGTCGGCGACCGGCTCTGTCGCCGAGGGTGGCTCGATTGTTTACACCGCGACATTGACCAACGCCGCTGGCTCGCCAGTGACCGTGACCCTGTCGAACGGCGCAGTCATCAACATCGAAGCGGGCAAAACCACCGGCACCGTCACCGTCGCTGCTCCAGCTGACGACGTCTACAAAGACGCCGGCAACGTGCAGGCCACCATCAAAACCGCCACCGGTGGCAGTTTCGAAAACCTGGTGACCAGCACCGCGCCAGCCGTGACCAGCGTCACCGACACCATCGACACCACGACCGTGAAACTGACGGCCACCGCTAGCACAGCCGAAGGTGGCAACGTCGTCTACACCGCCACTGTTGGTGCTCCGGTAACCAATTCGCCTGTGGTCGTAACGCTGGCTAACGGTCAGACCATCACCATCGGCGTGGGCCAGACCACGGGCACTGCCACCACCACGGCGCCAAACGACGTACTGACTGGCCATGCACCGCTGACCAACTCGATCACCAACGTCAGCGGCGGCAACTTCGAGAACCTCGTCGCCGACAAGACGCCAGTCAGCACCACCGTGACCGACACCGTCGACACGACAAACCTGACGCTGAGCGCCACCAACTCGGTCGCTGAAGGTGGTTCGATCGTTTACACCGCAACCCTGACCAACGCCGCTGGCTCGCCTGTCACCGTGACGTTGTCCAACGGTGCGGTAATCACCATCGACGCCGGCAAAACCACGGGCACTGCGACGGTTCCAGCGCCAGCCGATGACGTCTACAAAGACGCCGGCACCGTGCAAGCAACCATCAGCAGCGCCACCGGTGGCAACTTCGAGAACCTGGTACCAAGCACTGTTCCAGCGATCACCAGCGTGACCGATACCATCGACACCACCACCGTGAAACTCACTGCGACTACAACCGCAGCCGAGGGTGGCAACGTCGTTTACACGGCAACCGTCGGTGCTCCGGTAACCGGTTCGCCAGTCACCGTGACCCTGGCTAACGGTCAGACGATCACCATCGCTGTGGGTCAAACCACTGGCACCGCAACCACCACCGCACCAAACGACGTGTTGACCGGTCATGCTCCACTGACCAACGCGATCACTAACGTCAGCGGCGGCAACTACGAAAACCTCGTCGCCGACAAGACGCCGGTCAACACCACCGTGACTGACACCGTGGACACCACTAACCTGTCGCTGTCCGCGACCGGCACCGTGGCCGAAGGTGGCCAGATCACCTACACCGCAACATTGACTAACGCCGCTGGCTCGCCAGTCACCGTGACCCTGAGCAACGGCTCGGTGATCACCATCGACGCAGGCAAAACCACCGGCACCGTCACCGTGGCTGCTCCAGCTGACGACGTCTATAAAGACGCCGGCAACGTGCAGGCAACCATCAAAACCGCCACCGGTGGCAGTTTCGAAAATCTGGTGACCAGCACTGCGCCAGCCGTGACCAGCGTCACTGACACCATCGACACCACGACCGTGAAACTGACGGCCACTGCGACAGCGGCCGAAGGTGGCAACGTCGTTTACACGGCAACAGTCGGTGCTCCGGTAACCGGCTCGCCAGTCACCGTGACCCTGGCCAACGGTCAGACGATCACCATCGCTGTAGGTCAAACCACTGGCACCGCAACCACCGCCGCACCTAACGACGTGCTGACCGGCCATGCACCACTGACCAACTCGATCACCAACGTAACCGGCGGCAACTACGAAAACCTCGTGGCCGACAAAACTCCGGTCAGCACCACCGTGACCGACACCGTCGACACGACAAACCTGACGCTCAACGCTACGAACTCAGTCGCCGAAGGTGGCTCGATCGTTTACACCGCGACATTGACCAACGCCGCTGGCTCGCCAGTGACGGTGACCTTGTCGAACGGCGCAGTGATCAACATCGAAGCCGGTAAAACCACCGGCACCGTGACCGTCGCTGCTCCGGCGGACGACGTATACAAAGACGCCGGCACCGTGCAGGCAACTATCAACACTGCCACCGGTGGCAACTTCGAAAGCCTGGTACCAAGCACGACGCCAGCCGTGACCAGCGTGACCGATACCATCGACACCACCACCGTGAAGTTGACCGCAACGGCGACAGCGGCAGAGGGCGGCAACGTCGTCTACACCGCGACCGTCGGCGCTCCGGTGACCAATTCGCCAGTTGTAGTGACCCTGGCCAACGGTCAGACCATCACCATCGACATCGGCAAAACCACCGGCACCGTGACCTCCACTGCGCCAAACGACGCACTGACTGGCCACGCTCCACTGACCAACGCGATCACCAACGTAACCGGCGGCAACTACGAAAACCTCGTAGCCGACAAAACCCCGGTCAGCACCACAGTGACCGACACCATCGACACCACCAACCTGTCGCTGTCGGCGACCGGCACCGTGGCCGAGGGTGGCCAGATCACCTACACCGCAACTCTGACCAACGCCGCTGGCTCGCCAGTGACCGTGACCCTGAGCAACGGCTCGGTGATCACCATCGAAGCCGGCAAAACCACCGGCACCGTGACCGTTCCGGCGCCAGCCGACGACGTCTACAAAGACGCCGGCAACGTGCAGGCAACCATCAAAACCGCCACCGGTGGCAGCTTCGAAAATCTGGTGACCAGCACCGCGCCAGCCGTGACCAGCGTGACCGACACCATCGACACGACGACCGTGAAGCTAACCGCAACCGGCACCGCCGCTGAAGGTGGCACCGTCACCTACACCGCGACCGTCGGCGCGCAAGTCACCGGCTCGCCAGTGACCGTGACCCTGGCCAACGGTCAGACCATCACCATCGACATCGGCAAAACCACCGGCACCGTGACCACCACCGCACCGAACGATGCGCTGACTGGCCACACCCCACTGACCAACTCGATCACCAACGTAACCGGCGGCAACTACGAAAATCTGGTCGCCGACAAAACCCCAGTCAGCACCACCGTGACCGACACCATCGACACCACCAACCTGTCGCTGTCGGCAACCGGCACCGTGGCCGAAGGTGGCCAGATCACCTACACCGCAACTCTGACCAACGCCGCTGGCTCGCCAGTCACCGTGACCCTGAGCAACGGCTCGGTGATCACCATCGACGCAGGCAAAACCACCGGCACCGTGACCGTTCCTGCTCCGGCGGACGACGTCTACAAAGACGCCGGCAACGTGCAGGCAACGATCAGCAACGCCACCGGTGGCAGCTTCGAAAACCTGGTGACCAGCAACACGCCAGCCGTGACCAGCGTCACCGACACCATCGACACCACTACTGTCAGCATCACCGGCAGCAGCTCGGTGACCGAAGGCCAGACCGCCAGCTACACCGTCAGCCTGAACCACCCGGCGCAAACCGACGTGACCCTGAAAATCGTCTACAGCGGTACCGCCGCTGACGGTTCGGACTTCACCGGTGTGTACACCGTGAAGATCCCGGCAGGTGCGAGCAGCGCGCAGTTCAACGTCGCCACCATCGATGACAAGATCACCGAAGGCACCGAGAACTTCGTGGTCAAGATCGACTCGGCCACGGGCGGCAACTTCGAGAACCTCGCGATCAGCGCCACCAACGGCAGCGTCAGCACCTCGATCATCGACAACGATGCGCCGCCGGTCATCGACCTGGATGCCAACAACTCCAGCGGCGCCACCGGTGCCGACTACAAGGTGACCTTCACCGAAAACACCCCGGGCGCGGGTGTGTCGATTGCCGACACCGATATCAAGATCACCGACCCGGACAGCACCATGCTCACCGGCGCGACCGTGGTACTGACCAACCGTCAGGACGGCGATGCGCTGAATCTGGGCAACAGCGTCAACGGCATCACCATCAATGCCAACAGCACCAACGGCACAGTGACCTTGACCTTGTCGGGTAACGCGACGCTGGCTGACTACATGCAGGCCATCAAGAACATCAGCTTCACCAACAACGGTGAAGACCCGAGCACCGTGCCGCGCATCATTACCGTCACCGTGACCGATGGCGGCAACTACTCCAACGTGGCGACCACCACGGTCAACGTGGTGGCGGTCAACGATGCGCCGATCGCCGCACCGAGCAACGTCACCGGCACGGAAGACACGCCGCTGATCCTCGGCTGGTCGACCTTCGGTGTGACTGACGTCGACAGCCCGGCCAGCAGCCTCGGGGTGAAAATCACCCAGCTGCCGGGCGAAGGCAAACTGCAGTATCTGGACGGTTCGACGTGGAAAGACGTCGCCAACAACCAGACCTTCAGCAAGGCCGATATCGACGCGGGCAAGCTGCGCTTCATGCCGGATGCCAACGAGTCGGGCGCGAACGGCAATGCTGCGGGCATTGGCGATCAGAAGGCTGATTACGCACAACTGCAATTCCAGCCAACCGACGGCCAACTGCTGGGCAGCACCGGCACGATCAAGATCGACATCACGCCAGTGGCTGATGCACCGACCGTGAGCGTGGCCGACAACAGCGTGAAGTCCACCGGGCTGATCAAGGAAGTCTGGACGGGCCTGTCGGGCCTCGGCACCAACGGCAATGGCGCCGACGCGACGACGTTGAAAAACGTCATCGACGCCGCCGGCAAACCGAACTCCAGCACCAACGTGACCAACGTGCAGTCCGACGGCAGCGTGACCGCCGGTACCGCATCGAAAACCTCGGGCCTGATTTATCTGGAAGCCGGCAAGAGCTACACCTTCACCGGTATCGGTGATGACAGCCTGCTGGTGACCATTGGCGGAAAAACCGTGGCCTCGACCACGTGGGGCGTGGGCGGCAACCTCAACGGCTCGTTCACCCCGACCACGAGCGGCTACTACACCCTGGACATCTACCACCACAACCAGAGCGGCCCGGGCAGCTATGACGTCAACCTGTCGGTCAACGGCGGCACGGCGATCGACCTGAGCAGCGCTGGCGTGCCGATCTACACCGGCGTGCAGGATCTGGTGAACTCCGGCGTGACCGTTTCCGATCTGCATGGCAGCAACGGCGAAGGCTATTACGACGGCTACAAGCTCAACACCGGCGCCGAAGGCACCAGCGTCAAGTTGTCGGCCGTGACCACGGGCCTGACCGACACCGACGGCTCGGAAACCCTGAGCGTGAAGATCAGCGGCGCACCGGTCGGCTCGGTACTCACCGACGGCGCGGGCCACAGTTTCACCGTCACCGCGACCAGTGGCGACGCCAACGTCACTGGCTGGAGCCTCGGCACCCTGACCGTGACCCCGCCGACCTACTACAACGGCCAGTTCAACCTGACCGTGACGTCGACCTCGACCGAAGCGCTGGGCGGTTCGGCCAGCACCACCGCGACCATTCCGGTCACCGTGGTACCGGCGGTCTATAACGCCATCGTCGGCACTTCGGGCGATGACACCTTCAGCGGCACCGACGGCAACGACATCATGGTCGCTGACATCGGCGGTCTGACCGTGGTGCCGGGCACCAACTACAACATCGCGTTCATGGTCGACAGCTCGGGCAGCATGAGCACGTCGTCGATCAACGCGGCCAAGGACTCGCTGACGTCGGTGTTCAACACCCTCAAGCAGAGCCTCGGCGGCAACAACTCGGGCACGGTGAACATTTTCCTCGCGGACTTCGACACTCAGGTGAACAAGTCGGTGTCGGTGAACCTCAACGACCCGAACGCGCTGACGCAGCTCAAAGCCGTACTCGACTCGATGGCGTCCGGCGGCGGCACCAACTACGAGGACGTGTTCAAAACCACGGCCAACTGGTTCCAGAGCGCTGACGCCGTGGCCAACACCGGGGCGAAGAACCTCACGTACTTCATCACCGACGGCCAGCCGACCTACTACCAGAGCGGCGAGCAGACCAACCCGACGCTGTACAACAGCGTGAAGTTCGACAGCGTGGTGACGACCAGCAATTACAAGCTGGGGGACACCTTCAGCACCTACATCGACAACACGCATTACCTGAGCATCAACGCCAGCGGTTTCGCCCAGTTGCAGACTTACACCAACCGCTACGGCTGGAGCACTACAAACCTGGGCACCGTTCACGCTCAGGGCGACGGCACTTACGAGTTGTCGACGCTGGCCGGTAGCGGTAACAGCACCGACTCTTACACCACCAGCAACTCGACCAGCAGCTTCTCGTTGCTCAGCGGTCTATCGAGCGTTGAAGCCATCGGCCTCAACAGCGGTGTCAGCCTCAATGACCTGAAACCTTACGACTCGGACAAAACGCCACAAACCAACATCGATCCGAAGGATCTCGCCAACTCGATCATCGGCCACACCGAAGCGACCCTGCCGGGCAACGACACGGTCAACGGTGGCGACGGCAACGACATCCTGTTCGGCGATCTGGTGAGCTTCAACGGCATTGCCGGCGAGGGTTATCAGGCGATGCAGGCGTTCGTGGCCAAGGAAACCGGGGTCGACGTCAGCAAAGTCACTACCAGCAACGTGCACCAGTACATCACCGAGCACTATCAGGCGTTCGATGTGTCCGGCGCGCATGACGGCAACGACACGCTGTTGGGTGGCGCGGGCAATGACATCCTGTTCGGCTCGGGCGGTAACGACACGCTCGATGGCGGCAAAGGCAACGACATCCTGCTCGGTGGTACCGGCAACGACACGCTGATCGGCGGTTCGGGCAACGACATCCTTATTGGTGGTTCGGGTGCCGACACCTTCGTCTGGAAATCGGGCGACACCGGCAACGACGTGATCAAGGACTTCAAGGCCGCCGACGGTGACCGCATCGACCTGCGCGATTTGCTGCAGGGCGAGACCGGCAGCACCATCGACAACTTCCTGAAGATCACCACGGTCGATGGCACGTCGTCGCTGCAGGTCAGCTCGGCAGGCAAGTTCAACTCCGGCGATGCGGCTGCGGCAACGCCGGATGTGACGATCAAACTGGAAGGCAACAACTGGTCGAGTGCCAACATTCATAACCTGATTGCCGGTAGCGACCCGACCATCAAGGTCGACCACAACAACAGCTGATGCATGAACAAAACGGCCGCCCTGATGGGGCGGCCGTCACGTTTACGCCGATCGTCACGGTGACGATTGCGTCGCCGCACCGCATACTCGCGCGCAGTTGGCTATGCTGCTGACAGCATGACGCTGGTTCATTTCTGAGGGATGCTCAATGTTTTACGTGCAACGCGATGCGCAAGGTGTGTTGACGCGCGTGGAAGCGGCGGCTTACGCCGAAGCCACGGAAACGCTGCCGGCCGACAACCATGAAATCCAGGCGTGGTTCGCCAACGCTGCGGTGGAAAACAGCCTCAAACAGCTCAAGCAGAGCGACTTTGAAATGATTCGGGTACTCGACGACCTGATTCAAGTGCTGACCAGCAAAGGCGTGATCCGCGTCACCGACCTGCCGCCAGCGGCCCAGGCCAAACTGCTGGACCGTAACCAGGCACGTGAGGCGTTGGGCGGGTTAAGCCAACTGATTGATGAAGATGAGAGCGGGCTGATTTAAAGCGAAAGATCGCAGCCTTCGGCAGCTCCTACATGAAATGCATTCCCCTGTTTTGATCGTTCCCACGCTCCGCGTGGGAACGCATCAAGGGACGCTCTGCGTTCCAGCCACACCGCTCAAACATCGTTGTGACGCGGAGCGTCACGGGCTGCATTCCCACGCAGAGCGTGGGAACGATCAGGTCAGGCCCAAGGCTTCGGCTCACCCAACAACTGCCCCTGAACCCCAAACGCTGCAGGCTCAAGTATTGGTCGGGTTGATTTAAAGCAAAAGATCGCAGCCTTCGGCAGCTCCTACATGGAATGCATTTGATCGTTCCCACGCTCCGCGTGGGAATGCGTCAAGGGACGCTCTGCGTTCCAGCCACACCGCTCAAACTTCGTTGTGACGCAGAGCGTCACGGGCTGCATTCCCACGCAGAGCGTGGGAACGATCAGGTCAGGCCCAAGGCTTCGGCTCACCCAGCAACTGCCCCTGAACCCCAAACGCTGCAGGCTCAAGTGTTGGGCGGGTTGATTTAAAGCAAAAGATCGCAGCCTTCGGCAGCTCCTACATGGAATGCATTTGATCGTTCCCACGCTCCGCGTGGGAACGCATCAAGGGACGCTCTGCGTTCCAGCCACACCGCTCAAACTTCGTTGTGACGCAGAGCGTCACGGGCTGCATTCCCACGCAGAGCGTGGGAACGATCAGGTCAGGCCCAAGGCTTCGGCTCACCCAGCAACTGCCCCTGAACCCCATACAAGCCCATCTCGCGAATCACCGACAATTCCCCTTCGGTCTCGACCCGCTCGGCAATCAGCGGCAGATCAATACTGTGCGCCGCGCGCTGAATCGCCTCGATAAACAGACGCTTGTCGCTCTCCTGATCGATCGCCCGAATGTAGCTGCCATCGATCTTCAGATACGCCAACCCAAGCCGCGCCAGGTTGCCGATCATGCTGAAGCGCCCACCAAAGCGCTGCAGGCTAAGCGAGAAGCCCAACTCACGCAGACGACGGGTCAACTGCTCCAACACAGCCTGATCCGGCAACTGTTCCTCGCCAATTTCCAGGGTCAAACGCGGGCCAAGATTGGAATGTGTACGCAGAATCTCAAAGACTTTATTCAGCGCCTGCGGATCCGCCAGCGTCGCTGACGACAAGTTCAGCGCCAGCGAATCCTCATGCCCTTTCATCTGCTCCAGCACGCGCTCAAGCATCAGGCGATCCAGCCGCGCCGTCCAGCCGAAGCGCTCCAGCCATGGCAGGAAACGCCCGGCAGGAATGGTCTGGCCGTGCTCATCGAGCAATCGCGAGAGCACTTTGTAATGCAGCACCAATTGCGTGTCTTGCGCCGCCACCACCGGTTGGAAATACAGCTCGAAACGCTGCTGAGTCAGCGCCTGATCGAGCAAGCGGTGCCAGGCATGGTGATCGTCGCCAACGTCGGCGGTCAGGCTCTGATCGAGACACGCCCAGTTCTGCTCGCCCTGCCCTTCGGCTTGCGCCAACGCCTGATCGCCAAGGCTCAGCACCGATTGCGGCGAGTCACCGTGAGCGAACGGCGCCAGACCAATCGATGCCACGGCCTCAACATCGGTCGCGCCGGTGGCGTGCAAACTGCTCAGCGCAGTGTCGAGATTCTGCGCCAGTTGCAGCGCTTCCTCACGCACCAGGCCCGGCGCCAACACCGCGAATTCACCGCCACGAATACGCGTGACGAGGTTCTGGGTTTCCGGGTATTTGGCGCACTCGCGGGACAATTGCTCGCCCACCGCTTTCAACAATTCATCCGTGCGCTGACCGCCCAGACGCTGGTTGAGCCCGGCCAGATCCTTGACCCGCAACAGCAGCAGATAACCGGAGCTGGCCTGTTCGGCATTGCTCACCCGGTTGTTCAGCTGCATCTCGAAATAACGCCGGTTGGCCAGCCCGGTGAGGTTGTCCTGATACGACTCGGCACGCAGTTTTTCACTGCGCTCGGCCTGCTCCTGGAACAGCGCTTTGAGTTTCTCGACCATCTGATTCATCGCCAGCACCACGCGGCGCAATTCCGGTGTGCGCGGCAAATCCGGCAGGCTGAGGAATTCGCGGCGGGCAATGGCGTGGGATTGCTTGACCATGTAATCCAGCGGTTTCAATTGCCGGCGCAACAGCAGCGCGCCAAGCACCGCACTCACCGCGCCACAGACCAGCAGCCAGCCAAGGCTGCCCAACGCGCTCTGCCACAGCTTGGCCACAGCGAACATCGGGTGGCTGACCACCTCGACCCGCGCCGCCTGCTCCCAGCCACGGCTGACCAGCGCATCGCCACCGGCGGGTTCGAGGCCGATCAGTTTGACGAACCAGTCCGGCACGTTGGTGACCGCCGGGCTGCCGCTGCGCTCGACCATGGTTTTGTCGGTCTTCACATCAACCACACGAATGCTCGCGTAATAGCCGCTGTCGAAAATCGAACTGACCAGCAACTCGACCATCGCCGGGTCGTCGATGTTCGGCGTCAGCGACAAGGCCAGCGCCGTCGCGGCGTCCTGGGCGTGCGAGCGCAACTGGTTGACGTACTGGGTACGCGAGCTTTCCAGACTGACCATGAAGCTGCCGGTGAAGGCGACCACCAGGAACAGACAGATAGCGATCAACAGCTGTTTGAACAAAGACATCTGAGCGCGTGCTCCTAGTTAGTCGTCTCGACCGGAAAACCTTCGGCCTGCATTTTCTTCAACACATCCTGCCAGCGTGACAGGCGTTTGGTATCACCGACCTTCTTGTTGCCCTTGGCGCCCGGCAAATACAACCCTTCCGCATTGAAAGAGTAGACCGGCAGCAAATCGGTTCGCTGCGACGCCGGTTGAATCTGATCGATCAGGCTGTCGAGCACCAGCGGCATGGCATCGGGGGTGGAATAGTACGTCAGCACCATGTGCGCGCGATTCTGGCGCAGTGCCTTGACGTAAGTGATGCGCAGCTTGTCACTGGAAACGCCGAGATGGCGCAGGCTGAAATACTTGGCGATCGCATAGTCTTCGCAGTCGCCAGCGCCCTTCCACAGCGCCTCGATCGGCGTTTCCCAATAATCGACCTCGTGCCACAGGTCGATGTCTTCGACGTAGCGCACCTGTTTATTGAAAAACAGGTTCACCACTTTCAGCTTGTCCATTTCGCTGGCCTGTTGCTGCGTCGCCAACAGATTCTGCCAGGCATCGATGCGCTGCTGCCCGGCACCGAGCGGCCCGTACAGGGCGGTGGCTTTGCGGCTGATCGCGGAAAAATCCCAATCGGCATGCAGACCGCCCAGCATAAGACTGGCCAGCAGCAGTGCGCAGCCTAGCCAGCGCAGAGTCCGAGGGATCGCGAAACGTACCGCCACAGCAGGTTTCCGGGGGGCAGGAAGGAAAGCGTTTGATGGTGAAGCTTAGCCCGTTAAAAGACAATGGCACGATGAGATCATCGGCATCGCGCTAAACTGTTTACCAAGTATTCCTCTACACGGTTTGACAACTTGTAGGGCAATCACTAGTGTCATTTGGATCCAAATTCAGCCGACCTACAGGGTGCGTAGTCGTGACACAGAAGCCCAAGCCGCTACACAGCATTAAAGTCGATGGGCCGATTCCTGCACACCTGGCCCGCTCGATCATCGAAGAAACCCTGCGCGCAGCCATTCTTGATGGTCGCCTGCCGTGCGGCACCGCTCTGCGCCAGCAGGATTTGGCCGATTTGTTCGGGGTCAGCCGCATGCCGGTGCGCGAAGCGTTGCGCCAGCTCGAAGCGCAAGAACTGCTGAGCGTGACCACGCACAAAGGCGCGGTGGTCGCCGCGCTGATTCAGGGCGACGCCACGGAAACCTACGAATTGCGCATTCTGCTTGAGGGCGAGGCGCTGCGGCAGTCGATTCCGTTGCTGACAACGGCCGATCACGAGCTCGCCGCCGGCTACATCCGCGAACTCGAAACCCAACACGACTACACCGAAATCGGTCGGCTCAATCGCCTGTTCCACATGGCGCTGTACGCCAAGGCGCCGAACAAGCGCCTGCTGCGTCTGGTCGAGGACGGTCTCAATGAAGAAGAACGCTTTCTGCGTTTCAACCTTGAAGCCATGGGCCTGGGCAAGATTTCCCAGGACGACCACCGCGCCCTGCTGCAAGCCGCGATCGAGCGCGACGTTGAACGCTCGGTGATGCTGCTTGAGCAGCACCTCAACCGTGGTGTCGAGGTGATTACCCGCTACCTCGCCAGCCCCGCCGCGCAAAATCGCAAAGCACTGCGCTAAAGCCTTCACGCCGGACGCGGACCATCGCGTCCGCCCGGCGAATAACCCGCTTACAAATCCCCTCAACCGGTCGCGCACAAACACTGTGGCGGATCGGCGTCTTCGCTCTAACCTCCCTGCGCCTGTGCGAACAAAATTGCCACCGTGGCAATAACCAAACGGTAATAGCCGTCGCGGTCATTTACCCGCACTCTTGAACGGCCAATCCCAATAAAGAACGGAGGCGCATCGCCTGGTGGTGCAGCCCCCGCAACAGGAACCTACGGAAGGAGCCTTGTCACGGGAAAAGGAAAGTCATGGCGCCGTTCCCGGCCAACTTTCATCCCTCAAACCACACCAATCTTTTTCATTAGAAAGTTGCTTCGAGTGAGGCATTCACTCTTGTCGATCAATTTTGGCCGTTATTGGCTGAAAGGAGTAACTACGCCCAAATAAAACTTAACCCGCAAGTTTTATCGGGGGCACTCATATTTGAAAAACACCCAACTTAAAATAATTAAAATTACACTTGTTAAATGCTTTTGCCGTGTATTACTTTTCTCTCGCCGAGTTTGAACTTCGCTGCAAACTTCGGCACAAGCTATATGCCACACCCATGACGACAGCGGCCCTCCAGCAGGCCGCAGGCTTTAATCGTCAGTACAACAACTTCCGTCTGGAAGTCTTTGTCGCCCATCGACAAGTCACATGTAAGCCTTCGCCCCACTGATTGCGCAGTTGAAACAAAAGTGCCATTCCATAATCAATGATAAAGGACATCATGATGCCCACTAAGCACCAACTCGCCCTGAAGAAAGCCGAACTTAGCATTCACCCGATCTTTTCCGAGATCAACTCGTTATCGGTCTTGCGCCGCTTTATGGAAACCCACGTGTTTGCCGTGTGGGATTTCATGTCGCTGACCAAACGCCTGCAGCAGGAACTGACCTGCACGCGTTTGCCGTGGCTACCGCCGCGTGATTCTCGCGCGGCACGGCTGATCAACGAAATTGTCCTCGGCGAAGAGTCGGACGACCGTCTGGCCCACGGTCACTACAGCCATTTCGAGTTGTACCTGGATGCAATGCGCGAAATCGGCGCGAGTACTACGGCAGTAGAGCGCTTCGTCGCGCTGCAACAGGAAGGCGTGAGCTACGACGTTGCGCTGCAAAGCATCGACGTCGATCCGGCCGCCGCGCAGTTTGTCCGCGACACCCTGCGCACCGCCCTCCATGCGCCGGGGCACAGCGTTGCAGCGGCGTTTCTGCACGGTCGCGAAAGCGTGATCCCGACCATGTTCCAGCGCATCCTCGACGACTGGGGCATCGGCATCGAGCAAGCGCCGACCTTTCGTTACTACCTGGAACGGCACATCGAAGTCGACTCCGAAGACCACGGCCCCGCCGCAGAACAACTGCTCGAGCGTCTGGTCGATGGCGATCCGCAGCGAGAAGCCGAGGTCTACGCCAGCGCCGTCGCCGCCGTCGAAAGCCGCATCGCCCTGTGGGACGGCCTGCGCCTGAGCATGCGCGAACCGTTGGCGGAGGTCGCGCAATGAATGCCGCCGACTATCAATCGTTCGCCGATACCTGGGAAAGCCGCGCGACCATCCGCACCCGCCCCCGTCGCGTGCTGGAAAATGATGAGCGCCTGATCTATCCGCTCAGTCGCCAACCGCTGGTGCTCAGCGAAACCTTCCTGCGTGAGTGCCCGCAGCAGCGCGATTTTGCGTTGGTGCAGACCTTGTACAAATTCATCAACGACGTAGTGATTTTCGAGACGGAAATCGTCGACAAGACCGCGCGCAGCATCGCCAAAAATCGCTTCGCCGTGGCCTTTCCGTTCGCCTGTCGGTATGACGCGATGACCGTGGTGGTCGACGAGGATTACCACGCCTTGGTAGCGATGGATTTCATGCAGCAAACGGTGGCGATGACCGGCATCGAACCGATTCAGTTGCCCGATGAAATCGAACTCAGCCGAGCGATTCCCGCCGCCGTCGCGTTGGCCCCGGAACACCTGCGCAGCGCCGTGGAATTGATCTGCGTGGCCATCGCCGAAAACACCGTGACTGGCGACGTCGCCGCGTTCGCCCGGGACGACACGGTCAAGCCGTCGATCAAAGGCCTGATGGCCGACCACTTGCTCGACGAGGGTCGCCACTCGAGTTTCTGGGCGCGGATGGTGCGCATCTATTGGCACACCGCGAGCGACGCCGATCGCGAAACCATCGCGCAGATTCTGCCGGTGTTCATCGGCCACTACCTGACCAACGACATCCAGAAATCCTTTGATCTGCGCCTGATCGATGCCCTGCCGGTCAGCCAGATCACAAGGCGATCACTCAAGGACGAAATCGCCGGGCTGGCCTTCCCGATCAATCGCCACCATCCGCTGGTGGGCAACATCGTCAAGTTCTTCCACAGCAGCTCGCTGCTCGACACGCCTTGCGTGCAACTCGCCCTGCGCGACTACCTGGTTTGAGGAGGCCGACATGAAACGTCTCGACATTTTGCTGATTGGCGCCAGCCAGGCCATGACCGACCTGGCGCAGGAACTGGAACAACACGGTCACGCATTGACGCGCAGCGGCGCCGCACAATCGACGGTGGATTTGATCATCGACGATGGCTTTATCGGCGCCGGTTATTTCTGCGCGATTCCGCATTTGCATCTGCGCTTAGGTATTGGAGCGCAAAGCGCTGCGGGTTTGCCGACACTCGATTTGCTGTGCTTTCTCGGCTCGTCTTTGATCAGCCGTGTGCCGATTGGTGATGAGCCATCCGGCAACGGCCAGACATTGCGCAAGCGGGTGCTCACGCATGTGGTGGACGAAGTGGCGTTGCTGGTCAGCCGCTTCTCCCGCGATGCGGATTATCTGCAGCAAGCCCATACGGTGACTGCGCCAGATTTCGAGCGGATGGAAAACCTGCTGTTTCTCGACAGCCTGGCCTACGTCCATCGCCTCAACCACACGGCGAAACCGGCGCTGCTGAAACAGGCGCAAATTCCGCTGATCGAGCGGCTGCAACAGAGCCTGATTGAGCATGCCGAACGTCCGGCGCTGCACCTCGGCGAACGCTCCATCAGCTACCGCCAATTGCACGCCCACAGCCGCGCAATTCAACAGCGTTTGTTGCCGATTCTTGAACAGCATCCGCAGCCGTGGGTGGTCGGCATCTGTCTGCCGAAAAGCCCGGCGCTGTTCGCTTCAATTCTGGCGATTCTCGGCAGCGGTGCGGTGTATCTGCCGCTGGAGCCGAGCCATCCGCTGCAGCGCCAGCAATACATACTGCACAACGCCGGCGCGCTGCTGTTGCTGCATGACGGCGAGCATCCGCTCAGCGCAACCATGGCAGGGCTGGACGTCAGTCGCATCGACAGCGCCCAAGCAGATCTCAGCCAAGCGTTGATGCGCCAGCGCCCCGCACTCGATGCGCCCTGCATGGCGCTCTACACCTCGGGCACCACCGGGCATCCGAAAGGCGTATTGCTCAGTCAGCACAACCTCGCGCACTTCACCGCGTGGTACGCCGACTACGTGCAATTGCACGCCGAGAGTCGGGTGTTGCAGTTCTCTTCACTGAGTTTCGATTCGTCGCTGATCGACATCTTCCCGACCTTGCTCACAGGCGCCGAACTGGTGGTGCCGGACGACACGCAACGCCGCGATCCGCTGCAACTGGTCGCACTGATCCGTCGCCGACAACTGACCCACGCCTTCCTGCCACCCGCGCTGTTGAGCATCCTGCCGCTGGAGCAACTGGAAGGCGTGCAAGTGATGACCGGCGGCGATGTCTGCGAACCGTTTGTCATTGAACAACTGACCCGCCAAGGCACGCTGCACAACCTCTACGGCCCGACCGAAGCCACGGTGTTGATCACTGCGCGACAACTCACACCCGGCGACAGCAACCGCAGCCTCGGCGCGCCGATTGCCAATAGCCAGGTGCTGATTCTCGATGACGATCTGCAACCGGTGCCCGAGCACACCGTCGGCGAGTTGTTCATCGTCGGCCCCGGCGTTTGCCTCGGCTATCTGAAAAATCCGCAGCAGACTGCCGAGCGTTATCTGACCCTGCAATTGCCCGATGGCGAAACCCTGCGCGCTTACCGCAGCGGCGACATGGCCAAGTGGAGCGAGCACGGCATCGAGCTGTGCGGACGCCGCGATAATCAGGTGAAGATTCGTGGTTTCCGGGTCGAGCCGGAAGAGATCGAACGCTGCCTGCGCGAGAGCAAGCTGTATCGACAAATAGCCGTGGTGATTGATCCGCAGCGGCGGATTCTGGCGTTCCTCGCCCAGCCACAATCCAACGATTCCCGTGATGCACTGAAGGCCCACGCCCAGCAGTTTTTACCGGACTACATGCAACCGGTGGCGTGGACTGAACTGCCGAGCATGCCGTTCGCCAGCAATGGCAAAGTCGACCGCAAAGCACTGCTGGAATTGCCGGTGAACGTGCAGGACAACGGCCCGAAATGTCTGCCGGCGAATGCTGATGAAGCGTTGTTGCTGGAGATCTGGGCCGAGTTGTTGGAGCTGCCCGTCAGCGACATCTCCACCGACGAAAGCTTTTTCAATCTCGGCGGCCATTCGATTCTGTTGTCGCGGATGTTGCTGCGTTTGCGTGAGGAATTTGGTCGCAGCATCTCGATCAATCGCTTCATCGAACTGCCGACCATCATCAAACTCGCGACGCTGGTGCGCGGCACCGATGACAGCGCGGTACTCAGCGCTCAAGCAATGGCCGACGCCGAACGTGTGCTGGATATCGAGCCGCTGCCGATCAGCCGCATGGGCGATGTGCACAAGGTCATCGTCACCGGCGCCAACAGTTTTGTCGGTGTGCACATCGTCGAGGCGCTGCTCGGTTGGGGCGCCAGCGAGGTCGCGTGTCTGGTGCGTGACGGCGGCGGGCAAACGGCGGCGCAGCGCTTTGCGCAGTCACTGCGCGAAAACCGGCTGGAGCATCTGGATCTGACTCGGGTGCGGGTTTACGCGGCAGATATCACTCGCCCGCAATTGGGCTTGGCCGACGACGATTATCAGCGTCTCGATCGCGAGTTCGGAGCGCTGGTGCACAACGCCGCCAACGTCAATCACGTGCTCGACTACGAGTCACTGGCGGCGGACAACGTCGAGCCGATTTTCGCCCTGCTGCATCTGTGCGAAGGGCAGAGCAAAAAGGTCTTCAATTTTGTCTCGACGCTGTCGGCGTCCAGCACCGTCGACGACGCCGGCCAGGTGCTGGAATTGCCCGCCGCACTGACGCCACCGATCTACATTCGCAACGGCTACAACCTGTCGAAATGGGTCGGCGAACGCATCCTCGAACGCGCGCGGGAACGCGGCGTACGGGTCAATCTGTATCGACCCGGCAACATCAGTTTCAACAGCCTGAGCGGCGTGTGTCAGCCGCACAAAAACCGTTTGATGCTGATGCTCAAAGGTTCGATTCAGCTCGGCCAGGTGCCGGCCTTCGCGTTGAATTTCGACCTGATGCCGGTGGATTTTCTCGCGCGGTTTATCGCTTTCCATGCCAGCCGTTATTCGCCCGATCACGCGGTTTTCAACCTGCATAACCCAGAGCCGCTGAGCTGGGATGCCTACGTCGCTTCGTTCCGCGAAACCGGCAGCGAATTCTCACTGGTCAGCGTCGCCGACTGGCAGCAGCAACTCGGCCGCGTCGACGCCGATAACGCGCTGTTCGGCGTGCTCGGTTTCTACCTCAACGGCTTTGAAGAAGACATCGGCGACATCTCCCTGATCGGCCACGCCAACGCTGAAGCCGGCGTGCAGCAGATGGGCGCGCACTACCCACAGAAATCCCCGGCGCTGCTGCGTCGCGGCTGCGCTTACCTGAAAGAAATCAACTTCATCTGATCCAACAACAAGGAGCAACACCATGAGCACACTGCAACCCGACACCCTGATCAAAAACCCGCATGGCTGCCACGTTGTGTCTTCGGTGGAAGTGCCGGTCGACGCGGCGCAGGTCTGGGCGGTGGTCGGCAATTTCGGCGGTTTCGACCGCTTCATTCCGGCGCTGTCGCACATCGAAATGACCGGTGAGGGCGTGTCCTCGCTGCGCAAGAAATTTTTCAAGGATGGCAACGTGGTGGTCGAGCAACTCAACTCCCGCGACGACCAGGCGCTGAGCATGACCTGGACGACGATTTACAACACGCTGGGCGTGGCGAATCTGTGGGCGGCGATGAATGTAGAAGCGCTGGCCACGGGCAAATCCCGCGCGACATGGACGATCATTGCCGAGCCTGCCGGCGGTGGCGAAGAGGCGCTGCCGGGGTTCAAGGATTTTGTGCAGGGGTTTGCCGATGATGCGATGGGGAATGTTTTGAGGCTGTTTGTTTAAGTCTTTAGCTTTGCGGTGAGTTTTAGACCGCTATCGCGAGCAGGCTCACTCCTACAGTTGATCGCATTTCTCCAGAAGGAACGCGATTTATTTGTAGGAGTGAGCCTGCTCGCGATGAACGATAACTCGGTCTGACGTGCGGTCAGATTTTGAAACTGTCGACCAACTGCTTCAACCGATTCGCCTGCTGCGACAACGCATCGCAATCCTTCAACGTTTCATTGAGGTTGGCCACGCTCTGCTGGTTCAGCATGTTGATCTGGTTAACGTCGACATTGAGGGTTTCCACCACCGCCGTCTGCTCTTCCGTCGCCGCTGCCACCGACTGGTTCATGCCGTCGATTTCACCGATGCGCTGGGTCACGCTGACCAGGCGCAAACCGGCCTGATTGGCCACTTCCACGCTTTGCTCGCTGGATGCCTGACTGGCGTTCATCGTACTCACCGCTTCACGCGAACCGACTTGCAAGGAAGTGATCATTTTGTGGATCTCTTCCGCCGATTCCTGGGTGCGATGGGCCAGGTTACGCACCTCATCCGCGACCACGGCAAAACCACGCCCGGCCTCACCGGCACGCGCCGCTTCAATCGCCGCGTTCAGCGCCAACAGGTTGGTCTGCTGCGAGATGCCTTTGATCACATCGAGGATGTGGCCGATGTTGTCGGTACTCGCATTCAGGGTTTCGATCTGCGTGCACGACAGGCTGATTTTCTGCGACAACTCGGTCATCGCCAGAATGGTTTGTTCCACCACCTGACGACCATCGTCGGCCTGCTCGCTCGCGCCGCTGGCGTGCTGCGAAGCATCGGCGGCATTGCGCGCGATTTCCTGCGTGGCGGCGCCTAATTCGTTGATCGCCGCCGCGACGCTGTTGGTGCGCGCACTTTGTTCGTCGGAACCGACGATCGAGGCGTTGGACGACGCCATCACTCGTTGCGATAAGTCATGCACTTGGCGGGTCGCGGAGGACACTTCGGAAATCGACGCGTGAATCCGTTCAACGAACTGGTTGAAGGCGCTGCCCAGTTCGCCGAATTCGTCTTTGCTTTCCACGACCAGACGGCGGGTCAAATCACCCTCGCCCTGCGCAATGTCCTGCATCGCACGACCCATGGTGGTCAGCGGACGCATCAACACGTTGATCAACAGGCTCAGCAGCAAGGCAATAGCGCCCACGGCAACGAACATCGCGATCAGCGCCGACGTGCGGAATTGGCTGAGTGCGGCGTAGGCTTTGTCGCGATCGATCGACAGACCGATGTACCACTGCGCATTCGGCAGGTCGCTGACCGGGGTGAACGACAGAATGCGTTCCTCGCCGTTGAGCAGCACATTCTGGTTGCCCTTTTCGATGCGCACGTTGCTGTTCGGGTAGATGTCCTTGAGGTTTTTCATCACCTGATCTTTGTCCGGGCTGACGATCACCTGACCGTCAGCGCTGACCAGAAACGCATGGCCGAGGCCACCGAAGTCCACCGAGTTGATGATCTTCACCAGGGTTTCCAGGCTCAAGTCACCGCCGACCACACCGAGCAATTCGCCGTTGTGTTTCACCGGCATGGCGATGGTCACTACCAGGCCACCGACAGCGGCCATGTACGGCGGGGTGAGCATGGTTTTATCGGCGGCGACCGCTTGTTTGTACCAAGGGCGCTGACGCGGATCGTAACCGTCCGGCATCTTCGCGTCAGGGCGCTGGGTGAAGACACCGTTGGCCTGACCGACGTAGGTGAACTGGAAGTTCTGGGTGAAGGCCGGTTGATCGACCAGCCCCGGGAAGTCGGCGTCTTTGCCTTGATGGGCGACATTCTGCGCGAGGTTTTCCAGCACCAGAATCCGCCCGCTCATCCAGTTCTGCACGCTGCTGGCGGTCAGATCGCCGGCCTGCTGTACGGAGGATTGGAGATTCTGGCGAATGGTGTTTCGCTGCAGATAATCGTTGTAGAGGGTGAATAACGCGAAAGCCAGGACCACGACGCCCGAGGCGGCCAACAAAATTTTATGGCTGAACTTGAGATTCATTTCATGGGACTTCTTATGCCGAAGGTGGGGATGCGTTCCAGATGCAACATTCCATGTAGCTCCGATGTTCAGTAGCGCTGAGGTTCAGCCGCTCTGATTTCCAGTGACGGGTAGGCAACGTTCTGCCGGTCGCTCTACTTTGGTGCACGCATGTCTCACCAGTCTGTCGGCACGTGAAGGAGAAATCTTAGGGTTGCGTGGGAAATGGACGGCTTTTGCCTCGGATTCCCGCCGAACGGCGTGCTAGAGCCTGCGCAGCAAAATTTTTTAGGACGGATGTTCGAGCGGCGGTTGCAAAACCTGTAACCCTTGATAACAATGCGACTAATTATCATTTGTGACGTTTTGGCAGCCGCGTTCATGTCCTCACCCGAGTTCGCCGTTCAGGCGCTTTACAGTAGTCATCACGGCTGGCTCAACGCTTGGCTGCGCGCACGGCTGGGCAACGCAGCGGATGCGGCGGATCTGGCGCAGGACACCTTCGTGCGTCTGCTGCAACGCACCGAACGCCTAGAACTGAAAGCGCCCCGCGCCTTTTTGCGCACCATCGCCCGTGGTCTGGTAATCGACCACTGGCGCCGCGAGGAAATCGAACGCGCCTACCTGGAAACCATCGCCCATCTGCCCGAAGCCGAAACGCCGAGTGCCGAAGCCCGTGCGCTGGTGATCGAATTGCTCGAAAGCATCGCGCGCATGCTTGAAGGATTGAAGCCGAAAGTGCGTCAGGCATTTCTCCTGGCGCAGTGCGAAGGTTTGACCCACAAGCAAATCGCCGAGCAGATGGGTTTGTCGCTGCGCTCGGTGGAACGTTACGTCGCCGATGCGCTGTATCACTGCTACGTGCTGCGGTACGAAAGCTGATGGCTGTGGATAACTTGTCCCTCGGCCGCCGCGCCGAACCTCCGCAAAAAGCAGTGAAGCAAGCCATTCACTGGCTGCTGCGTCTGCGTAATAACCATGGCAATGCGCGGCTGAATCGCCAGTGCGAACAGTGGCGCGCCGAGCATCATGAGCATGAATTGGCATGGCAACGCGTGCAGTCGCTGCACGCCGAGTTGAGCAACAACCTGCGCGCGGTGCCGGGCGCACAAGTGGCATTCAATACCTTGGAGAACAGCGCGCAGGGACTGAATCGTCGGCAGGCGTTGAAGCTGTTGTCTGGCGCAGTGTTGATGGGCTCCGCCGCATGGTTGGCCAAAGACACGGCCGCGTGGCAGCAATGGAGCGCCGATTACGCCACGGCCACCGGCGAGCGGCGTGGCTTCCAGTTACCGGATGGAACGCGGATCGAGCTCAACACCGCCAGCGCGGTGGATCTGGACTACACCGCGCAACAACGGCTGATCAAACTGACGCGCGGCGAAATCATCGTCACCTGTGGTGGCGCCGATGAAGGCGCCGACTTCGAGCGACCACTGCGCGTGCAAAGTCGTGACGGATCCTACGAGCCGCAGAATGCGCGGTTCATCCTGCGTCAGGACAGCGATTGCACGCGGCTGAGCGTCACCCACGGGCAGGTGGCCATTCATTCTGCCGGGACTGTTATCGAAGCGCTGGCCGGGCAGAGTTATCTGATCGATCCCTATCAAGTGCGTCCGGCACCGGCGCTGGATATGGATGCGGGCGCGTGGGTCGACGGCTTGATCGTTACCCGCAACATGCGTCTGGGCGATTTCCTCAAGGAAGTCGGCCGCTATCGTCAGGGTTTTCTGAATTGCGCATCAGAGGTTTCCGACTTGCGCCTGTCCGGCGTGTTCCGCCTCGAAGACACCGACAAGTTGCTGGCCATCCTGCCGCAGACCTTGCCGGTGCAGTTGCGCTATCGCACACGCTGGTGGGTGACCCTGGAACGTGTGGTCTGAAATTATTT
This sequence comes from Pseudomonas sp. PS01303, assembly GCF_029959385.1. Lineage (NCBI taxonomy): Bacteria > Pseudomonadati > Pseudomonadota > Gammaproteobacteria > Pseudomonadales > Pseudomonadaceae > Pseudomonas > Pseudomonas sp. PS01303. Next base: position 4,216 of record NZ_JASCPK010000011.1, on the reverse strand, counting down.
TGGCGGGTTTTCGCGGCAAGTCCGGCTTAGTCAGTAAGCACTTCAATTCAAGCGTTTGCGACTTCCTACGGAAACCTACAATGACTGTCCGCGCCACCTGTAAGAACCCTCTGAATTTCACCTGCGAATCGGGCCTGTTGCGCCACGCCGTTCGGGCGGCGCTGTTTTCCACTGCGTTGGGCGTCGCTGTGCTGCCAAGCGTCAGCGTGGCGGCCGACACCGTTAACAGTGAAGTCGGCCAGCGCTTCAACATCGCTGCCGGGCCGCTGGGCGAAGCGCTGAATCAGTTCGCACGTCAGGCCGGCATTACCTTGTCGATGACGCCGCAGCAAACTCAGGGCCGGCAATCGCCGGGTGTACAGGGTGAATATTCGACCGATCAGGCGCTGAGCCATTTGCTTGGCGGATCCGGTCTGGAAGCGGTCAGTCAGGATGGCAGCAGCTACGTCCTGCGCGCGATCGCCGAGACCGAAGCGCTGGCCCTGCCGACCACCGACATCAAAGGCTTCGCCCTCGGCAACGCGCTGGGCAGCATGGATGGCTACAACGCCACGCACAGCCAGATCGCCACCAAAACCAGTACCGCATTGCTGGAAACCTCGCAGAGCGTGTCGGTAGTCACTCGCGAGCAAATGGACGACCAAGGTTCGCAAACCGTCTCGCAAACCATGCGCTACACCCCGGGTGTGCTGACCAATCCGTATGGCGCGACCCATCGTTATGACTACGTGGCGATGCGCGGTTTCAACGACGGCTCGGTGGATAACATCTACCTCGACGGCCTCAAGTCGATGGGCGACAGCGGCACTTACAGCACCATGCAGGTCGACCCGTATTTCCTGGAACGCGTGGACATTCTCAAGGGGCCGTCGTCGGTTCTGTATGGCCGCAGTTCACCGGGCGGCCTGGTGGCACTGACCAGTAAAAAGCCGCTCTACGAGGCTTATCATCAGGTGCAAGCCACCGTCGGTACGCAGGGTCAGCGCGGGGTCGGTTTTGACTTCAGCGGCCCGGTCGATGACGACAAGCGCATTGCCTATCGTCTGATCGGGTTAACGGATCAGTCCGACACGCAGTTCGACCACAACAAGGAAAAACGCTTCGCACTGTCGCCAACCGTCAGCATCGATTTCAATGAAGATACGTCGCTGACTTTGCAGGCGTATCTGCAACACGATCCGGATGGCGGCTACCACGGCGGCGTGCCGGCGGACGGCACGATCCATCAGCGCAACGGCAACCGGATCTCGCCGCACTTCTTCGAGGGTGAGCCGGGGATCGACGGTTACTCGCGTGATCAGCAGTCATTCGGTTATCAGTTCGAACATCGCTTCAATGATGTCTTCACCGCTCGGCAGAACTTCCGCTACCTCGATTCGAAAGTGAACATGGATCAGGTCTACGCCTATGGCTGGACGACGCCAACCAGCAACGAGCTGAACCGCTACTACACCGGCGGTGATGAGCGCCTGCATGCGTTCATCGTCGACAATATGCTTCAGGCCGAATTTTTCACCGGCGCGACCAAGCACACCGTGTTGATGGGTGCGGATTACCAGCGACGAAAAACCGTGGTCGACTGGACCAGCGGCGGACTCGCGCCGATCAATGCGTTCAACCCGGTGTACGGCAACTCGGCGATCGATATGTACGGCGAGACCAGCTATCTGCGTCGTCTGGAGCAGACCGGCGTATACCTGCAAGACCTGATCGAGATGGATAAATGGCGCTTCTCGCTGGGCCTGCGACAGGACTGGGTCGAGACTTCCGATGAGAACCGCATCGCTGAAGCGGGGCGTCCGGAAGGTACAGAGATCAACGACCGACGCACCAAACTGACCGGCCGCGCGGGTGCGTTGTACCTGTTCGATAACGGTCTGGCGCCTTACGTCAGCTACTCGGAATCGTTCAACCCGAACTCCTATGCCGACAGCGCCGGCAATCCGTTGGCGCCTACCGATGGCACGCAGTGGGAAGTCGGTTTGAAGTACCAACCGCCGGGCACTGACAATCTGTTCACCGCGTCGCTGTTCCGCATCGACCAGGAGAACCTGGCGACCAAACTGCCGCAGGAAAACTTCTACCGCGCTGTAGGCGCTGTCCGCTCGCAAGGTCTGGAGCTGGAAGCGCACATGCAACTGACCGACAACCTGAAAGTGCTCGGCAGCTACACCTTCACCGACATCGAATATTCGAAGTCGATGGTCAGCACCTTGAGCACGCCGACCGACGTGATCGAGAACAAAGGCAACTCGCCAACGCAGGCGCCGCGACACATGGCGTCATTGTGGGCTGACTACAAGTTCGACAGCGCAGCGCTCGATGGCCTGCGCCTTGGCGGTGGCGTGCGTTATGTCGGTTACAGCTGGGCGGATGCGGAAAATACGTTGAAGGTGCCGTCCTACACACTCTTCGACGCCTCGATCGGTTATGACTTGGGCAAGGTTGGCTTGAAAGGCGTCGACGTACGCCTGAACGCGAACAATCTGACCAACGAGTCCTACGTCGCTTCCTGCGCCAGTCTGAACTTCTGCTACATGGGCGAAGAGCGTAACGTCGCGGCGACGGTCAGCTACCAGTTCTAAGTCATTTGTCTCGTGCATAAAAAAGCCAGCCCCTGAAATTCAGGGGCTGGCTTTGTCGTTTCAGTGAGGAAAATTTTCATGCGTGCGTTTCTGGTTTTGTTGCATCGCTATATCGGTTTGGCCACGGCAGTGTTCCTGCTGCTGGCCGGGATTACCGGAAGCATTCTGGCGTTCAACCATGAGCTGGATGAGTGGTTGAACCCGCAGTTTTATTCGGCGTCTGCCGAGGGTTCGCGATTGCCGCCGGGCGAGCTGGTTGATGCGGTGCAGTCTGCGCATCCGAAGCTGCAGGTCTGGTACATGGAGTATCCGCATGAGGCCGGGCATACCGCGCTATTGGCGGCGGTGCCACGTAACGATCCGGCGACGGGCAAGCCGTTCGATGAGCGCAATCAAGTGTTCTATCTCGATCCGGTAAATGCTCAGCAAACGGGTCAGCGCTACTGGGGAGAGTGCTGTTTTCAGCGGGAGAATTTCGTCCCGTTCATTCTCGAATTCCATTACAACCTGACGCTGCCAGGCAACTGGGGACTGTGGTTGATGGGCCTGGTGGCAATCGCGTGGGTGATCGATTGTTTTGTGGCGCTGTGGCTGACGTTGCCGCGTGGCAAGCCGTTCTGGAAGAAGTGGTCGACGGCCTGGAAGGTCAAGGGCGGGCATGCCTATAGGCTTAACTTCGATCTGCATCGCGCGGGTGGATTATGGCTGTGGCTGTTGTTGCTGCCGATCGCGGTGAGTAGCGTGGCCATGAACTTGCCGAGTCAGGTGTTCAAGCCTGCGGTGTCGCTGTTTTCACCGATTGAGCCGAGCGTCTACGAGGCGCGAGGACGAATGCCTTCCTCAGAGTTGGGGGTGACTCGATTGAGTTATCAACAGGCGTACGAGAGGGCATTGGAAGAGGGGAAAAGGTTAGGGCTGACAGCAGCAATCGGGGAGTTGTATTACAGCTTTGAGTACAACTTCTACGGCGCAGGATTCGGGCAGCATGACACTGAAGCACATGGCAAATCCTGGCTGTTCTTTCACGGTACCGATGGGCGATTGTTAGGTCAGGAGATCGCGGGACAGGGGACGTTAGGGGAACAATTCTACCGTTTGCAGTTACCGATACACGGTGGACGGATCATTGGTGTGACGGGGCAAGTAATGATCGCGGTGTTAGGTGTTTTGATTGCGGGGTTGTCAGGGACTGGCGTCTACATCTGGTGGCGCAAATGGCAGGCTCGACGTATCAGCAAGGCACGTAAAGCGGTTTGATCATTGGATTGTGCAGACCCTGAAATGACAAAACCCCTGTCTGCGTTAGCAGACAGGGGTTTCGGAATTTAATCTTGACGATGACCTACTCTCACATGGGGAAACCCCACACTACCATCGGCGATGCATCGTTTCACTACTGAGTTCGGGATGGGATCAGGTGGTTCCAACGCTCTATGGTCGTCAAGAAATTCTTTATCTGGCCCGTCAACACGGTAACAAGCCAGCAAAAACAGATACTTCTACTAAAACAAAACCCCAACTGCTTTCGCAATTGGGGTTTCGGAATTTAATCTTGACGATGACCTACTCTCACATGGGGAAACCCCACACTACCATCGGCGATGCATCGTTTCACTGCTGAGTTCGGGATG
>NZ_JASCPK010000119.1:0-18009 GCF_029959385.1 Pseudomonas sp. PS01303 | reverse complement strand
CCGTTGGGCTGCGCAGCAGCCCCCAGCAATTTAAAAAGCGGGGGTCGCTTCGCAACCCAACGGGGATAAATCCCCTCGCCACATTTAAATCGCTGCACCACAGTTAAACAGCCAAAACACCACAACAGGCGTTGTGGTGATTGCCACTATTTCGTGGAAATCGCCCCATCCACCAACGTCTGCGCCTCTGCCACCAGTTGCTTGAGGTGGTCGTCGCCAATAAAGCTTTCAGCGTAGATCTTGTAGATGTCCTCAGTGCCCGACGGACGCGCCGCGAACCAGCCGTTCTCGGTCATCACTTTCAAACCACCGATCGCCTGATCATTGCCCGGCGCATGACTCAGAATGCTCTGAATCTTCTCGCCCGCCAGTTCAGTCGACGTCACTTGCGTCGGCGACAACTTGCTCAGCAAAGCCTTTTGTTCCGGATTCGCCTTGGCGTCTACGCGCACGGAGAACGGTTCGCCCAGTTCATCGGTCAATGCACGGTAAGCCTGACTCGGGTCGCGACCGGTACGGGCAGTCATTTCCGCTGCCAACAGGGCCGGGATCAGACCGTCCTTGTCAGTGCTCCAAACGCCGCCATCCTTACGCAGGAACGATGCACCGGCGCTCTCTTCACCGCCAAAACCCAGCGAGCCGTCGAAAAGACCGTCGGCGAACCATTTGAAGCCGACTGGCACTTCGTAAAGACGACGACCCAGACGCTTGGCCACGCGATCGATCAAGCCACTGCTGACCACGGTTTTACCCACGCCAGCATCGGCGCGCCATTGCGGACGGTTCTGGAACAGGTAATCGATAGACACGGCGAGGTAATTGTTCGGCGCCAGCAAACCACCGGACGGCGTGACGATGCCGTGGCGGTCGTGATCCGGATCGCAGGCGAAAGCCACGTCGAAACGCTCTTTCAGACCGATCAGACCCTGCATCGCATGGCTGGACGATGGGTCCATGCGAATCTGACCATCCCAGTCGACGGTCATGAAACGGAAAGTCGCATCGACCTCTTTGTTGACCACTTCCAGATCCAGACGATAGTGCTCGGCAATCGCCGACCAATAGCGCACCCCTGCTCCGCCCAACGGATCCACGCCCAGACGCAGTTTGGCGTCACGAATGGCGTCGAAGTCGATGACGTTGATCAGGTCGGCGACGTAGGTGTTGAGGTAATCATGGCGGTGCGTGGTGCTGGCCTTGAGCGCTTGCTCGTAGCTGATGCGCTTTACGCCCGCCAATTTGTTCGCCAGCAACTCATTGGCCTTGGACTCGATCCACTTGGTGATGTGGGTATCGGCCGGGCCGCCGTTGGTTGGGTTGTATTTGTAGCCGCCGCTTTGTGGTGGGTTGTGCGACGGCGTAATAACCACGCCGTCCGCCAAGCCAGTGGTACGGCCACGGTTGTAGCAAAGAATCGCGTGGGAGATCGCCGGCGTTGGTGTGTATTCATCACCTTCGGCGATCATGACGGTCACGCCGTTGGCGGCCAGTACTTCCAGCGCGCTCGCCCCGGCCGGGGTCGACAATGCGTGAGTGTCGATGCCGACAAACAGCGGGCCGGTGATGCCCTGGGCTTCGCGGTACAGGCAGATCGCCTGGCTGATGGCCAGAACGTGCCATTCATTGAAACTCAAATCAAAGGAACTGCCCCGGTGCCCGGACGTGCCGAACGCCACGCGCTGGGTCGAAATCGATGCATCAGGCTGGCCGGTGTAATAGGCCGTTACCAGTCGCGGGATATCGACCAACAATTCTGCCGGTGCCGGTTTGCCCGCAAAAGGACTGAGTGTCATGCAAAACCTCTGAGATCGAGTGGTTCAGGAAATACAGCGCAGTTTACTGGCAGTATGACCACAGCGCGATGGGATCTATCCGGCACATCGCAGAAGTTTTCTAACGTCACTCGGCGGGCGCAAGGCGCAAGGCGTCACCGACAAGCCCGACCACGCTGGCCAGATCATGATCGCTGTGACTGATCGCGCTCAAGCGCAGGTGCTGCGCGTGCTGTCGATGCAGGCTGAACAACTCGCCGGGGGCAATCACAACCTGTTGCCTGAGCAAGTCATGAAACACCTCGCTCATGTTCACCGTCCGCAGCGACCGAACCCACACCGTCGCCCCGCCCTGTGGCTCGACTATCTGCAAGGCATCGCCCAAACGCTCGCGCAACAGCTGAATCAGGTGGGTTCGGCGTTCCTTGAGTAACCGCCGCAACACCAGCAAATGCTGATCGATGCGCCCACTCGCATACAAACGCGCGATGGCTTTTTGCCGAGTGACCGACAAGCGGAACGAGCGCAGCAGAAAATGCCGCTGCAATTCGCTTCGCCACTGACGTGACAGGACGAAACCGTACGGGGCTTCGGCGCCGATGATCTTGTCGAAAGCGGAAAACACCAGCAAACGCTCGGGATCCAGCCAGTCGCGTAACCGCTGGCCATCGTGCTCGTCTGCCAGCTCACTGCAACAGTCATTTTCCAATACCCAGGTGCCCTGCTCCGCGAGTAATTTTGCAATCAATTGCCGATTGGCCGTCGGCGCGGCGCTGCCATGCGGCAGATTCAATGCCGAAGACAATAAAATCAGTCGCACAGGTTCAGTCTTGAGCAACGACGCCAGCCATTGAGCATCCAGTGCGCCATCGATCTGCAACGGCAACTCGATGACGCGTACCTCGGCCGCCTCGAACAGACGCAGGATCACCCAGTCACAGGGTGACTCGACCAGAACCGTGGCCTGGCGCAATTCCAGCACGGCGATGAGTATTTCCAGCACGGCGCGTAGATCAGCGCCGATGTAGACGTCATCGGCGTGCCAGCAATGGGTCGATGAAGTGGTGTAGCGCGCCGCCAGAACCGTGCGCAATTCCAGTTCACCACAGGGTTGCAGCAACAATTGTGGCTGGCGCGGGTATTGCCGCAGCAACTCCCTTTCCAGCATCAGCAAAGGACTGTCCAGCGGCTGCAGCGACGCCGGATCGTCGGTGCTCAACACGCACATGCCCGGGCGCCGGGCGTTGACATAGACAGCCTCTAGCAGATCGCTGCCATTGGCCGGCGGCACCAGGAGCGAGCGGGCTTTTGCGTAATAACCGGACTTGGCTATCGAGTAAACCCGCCCTTCCTTCTCCAACAGCGAATACGCGTATTGAATGGTCGAGATCGACACCTTCAAGCGATCCGCCAATTGGCGCAACGACGGCAATCGCATGGCGCCAGCGGCGTCGGACTCGTTAATCACCGACGTCAGGTAGCGGTAAACCGCTTGGTAAGCAAAATCGTTTTCACGCAAGACCTTCATGAGCCCTCATCCATAGGCATTGGCGCAATATGTGCCAAAAGGCTCAAGTTCAACCTTCCGCCGACCGGTCACCCGCAACGACATCTGCCTCGCTGGCATCGGCGCGAGAGCCTGATGCTTCAGTCGATTGCGGCATGTGAATCGGCCCCATAGCGTACAAACGGCTGATCAGTTTGACCGGTAATCCGCTGACGTCGGTCATCCACTTCATGACCTGTTCCGGCGCACTCGAGCCATGCATGGCGCGGTGCAGGTCAGGCAATGCCACCAGCATGCCGGGGTGGCACTTGCGCAGAAACCGCTCGAGCCCGGCGCCATGATCGATGAACGGCGCAAACAACAGGCACGTGAGTTGGGTTTCACTGATTGCGAACGTCGCTTGCAGGTGATTGGCCGCTTGAATGCGCCGCTGCTCGAGGTCGAGCAAGTTGCCGAAATTGGCCAGCAACTGCTCACACACCGGTTCTGGCACCTGTTTGAGGCGCATCGTCAACAGGCTTTCCTGCAAATATTCGCTGATGCCGGCCTCGTACGTCCGCCCCTCGATCACGCACGCCTGCAAACCTTGAAGATGCGCGGCAAGCAGCGGCTCAACGTAGTCGTTGTCGCTGTGATACAGCGCAAGATCGTCGGCCTGGAACCCGAGAAAATCACTGAGCAAAGGCCAGCGCTCTTCAAGTTTTCCGACAATCATGTCGTTAATAGCGATAAAACTGGTGCGGCGACAGGCCTCAAACTTGCCCTCCGGGCGCCATGGCAGGTGCTCACCGTCCGCATGAAAATGGCGGTAGAAATCTGGGCCAAGACCGTCGAGCAACGGGAATAAAGCATCAAAACCACCGTGCTCAGCAGGCAAACCACCGATCTCGGCCTTGAGCGCAGCGCGATTCAGCCCCTCGAGAAACTGCTGTTGCCGGCGCGGTGTTTCAGCACCAATCATCGCATCGACGCCATTGTTCCAGCGGGCGATCTGGCTGTAGAACTCCGCCGTAGCCAGGTAGGCGTCGTCCCACAGTTCAAGGGGCTCATCCCATGTGCGGCGATGGCCGACCATCAACAGATTGACGCGATTGGCTTCACGACTGTCCTCGCTGGCGGGCGTCTGATAATCGAACGGCAGCACCTCGCGATGATCCACCATCAACAGTTCAACCCGAGGATCGTCATACAGAAACAGTGCGCTGTAGCTTCGGTGCATGTTCTGCAAGGCGAAAGGACTTGTGCCGTTCCAGCGCAGGTTGGCTACGCGCAACTGGAATGTCGCCGGTGAACGACTGGCCAGGCTCAACTGCGCGGCCCGCAGCAGGGCCAGCGTGTAACAGCTGTCCCGGGAGCCCGACTGGACGACCAGCACCTTGAAATGACCGATGTTTTCCATGCCGCCAGCGGCCACCAGCAGTCGCTGCATCAATAGCTGCAACGCCGTACGTTCTGCGCGTGAGAAGAAGCTCAGCAAACGCTGCAGGACTTGCTGGTAGACATAATTCATTGCCTGATCATGGATCGTGCTCATCGGTATTTACCCGGTATCAATAGTTTCATGCTGCGCAGACTGAATGCTCGGTCGCACAACAATTCATCAATAAGTAATAGACGCTCAAATGCTAACACTTACGCAATCGTAGTTATTTGAAACACTTGAACAGTTAAGACCCCACCAACGCCCACACCACGGGCTTCAACCGATTGTTAAATAACGGTATTTTTTTGTGGAAAATATTCCTAGGAAACTTCCCACAACAGCCCACGACAATTGAGTACAAGAAAAAAGGACGCAACTTCGGAATAGCCCTACAACAATTAAACAGAAATTGACACGACCAGCAGAAGTAGCCGTTTGATATTGCACAGGGCAAATAAAATGCACAGCCATGGCTCATTCCTTGAGATGAAAGTAATCATTCAATTATCAGGGCTTATATAGCGATTAGAAGATACAGATCGAGAGCAAAAACCAGTTCAGTTGCTGAATGGCCCTACACGCATCACGCGCAGGCAGTCTCTTTTTGGGGGATAAACGCAAAGAGTCCGTGGGGCCACGGACTCTGTTCAGCAGTATTACGCCGGTTCGACCTGCAGGGCGACCCGTTCGCGACATGGGCATTCATCCATGTAGCGGTGTGCTTCGACAAACTCATCGAACGGGAACACCCGAGTCTTGAGCGGCAGCAGCACACGATCAGCGGTCAACTGGTTGATGTCACGCAAGGCACGTTGCAGCGCCACGGAATCCTGCGTGATGCCCAGCTCCGGTTTGCCAGTGAAGTTGCCGATGCAGTGCACAAAGAACTGAATGTTCTTCTGGAACGCTGCACACGCAGGGAATGGCGTTTGGTTGCCACCTTGCAGACCGTACAACACCAGGCTGCCACGCGGGGCGAGAACGTCACCGAGCAACGACATCTGTGGGCCACCCAGGCCATCGAACACTACGTCAACGCCACGGTTGTCGGTGATCTTGTTGATCCGCATCAGCAGATCTTCTTCCTCGGTGACGATGACTTTCTCGGCACCCAGCGACAACAAGTATTCACGTTCTTCCGCGGTTTTGGTCGCGGCAATCACGCGTACACCCAAGGCTTTGCCCAGTTGTACAAAAGACGGCCCGGCACAGTGGCTAGCGTCAGTGACCAGCGCGAATTGCCCCGGTTTGACCCGCGCCAGATCGGCGTAGGCAAAATAGGCAATCAGCAGCGGCGTGTAATGCACGCTGGCTTCGATCGGGCTGAGGACATCCGGATAACGGGTCAGCGCGGTACGCGGCAGCAAGATCTGCTCGCCGTAAACCGGATAATCGTTGGCGCTCTCGGCCGGAAAACTGGCCACCTTGTCGCCTACCGACAGATCATCGACACCGTCACCGACGGCGGTGACCACACCGGCCATCTCGTGACCGAGGCCTGCAGGCAAACGTGCCTGAGACGAGGCAAGGTTCTGACGCCAGAGCGTGTCATACCAGCTGATGCCGATGGCTTCGACACGTACCTGCACTTCGCCAGGACCTGGCTGAGCGGCCGCATGCTCTTCGCATTTGAGCACCTCGGCGGGACCAAACTTGTGAAAACGGATCGTGCGGGACATCGCAAACCTCGTCAAAGTAACCTCTAATGCCATGAACTCTATCTGGGCTTTTAACCCAAGACTATCAGTGGCTATTAATAGTCGACATGCCTGTCATTGATTCCGCAGTATGGGCGGCATTGGCACAATCCAGCAAAAAATCACTGCCACCGGCTCGGTAAAGCTGAATTTTCCGGTGCAGAGTACCAGCCTTTCCCCGTAAGATTCATGCCGGCCATTGTTCTCATATGGCCGCTCTCGTCAAGCTTGATGACTCTGCCAGGACTCCAGATGAATCGTAATGACCTGCGTCGTGTCGACCTGAACCTGTTGATCGTATTCGAAACATTGATGCACGAACGCAGCGTGACCCGGGCGGCGGAAAAGCTCTTTCTCGGTCAGCCGGCGATCAGTGCGGCGCTCTCGCGCCTGCGTAGCCTGTTCGATGACCCGTTATTTGTACGCACCGGGCGCAGCATGGAGCCGTCTGCCCGCGCGGTGGAAATCTTCGCCCTGCTCTCGCCTGCCCTCGATTCGATTTCCACGGCCGTCAGCCGTGCCGCGGAATTCGATCCGGCGACCAGCACCTCGGTGTTCCGCATCGGTTTATCCGATGACGTCGAGTTCGCCCTGCTGCCGATGCTGCTTAAACGCCTTCGCGCTGAAGCCCCAGGCATCGTGCTGGTGATTCGTCGCGTCAACTACATATTGATGCCGGGCCTGTTGGCTTCCGGCGAAATCTCCATTGGCGTCAGCTACACCACCGACCTGCCGGCCAACGCCAAACGCAAGGTCTTGCGTCGCAGCGCGCCTAAATTGCTGCGCGCCGATACCGTGCCGGGGCCGTTGAGTCTGGATGATTACTGTGCGCGGCCGCATGCGCTGGTGTCATTTGCCGGCGACCTCAGTGGCTTTATTGATGAAGAACTGGAAAAGCTTGGCCGCAAACGGCATGTGGTGCTGGCCGTGCCGCAGTTCAACGGGCTCAGCACCTTGCTCGCGGGCACTGACATCGTCGCGACCGTGCCGGATTACACCGCGGAAGCGCTGACGGCGGCTGGTGGGGTTCGTGCGGAAGATCCGCCGTTGCCGACGCGCACGTTTGAGCTGCACATGGCTTGGCGTGGGTCGCAGGATAATGATCCGGGGGAGCGCTGGTTGCGGTCGCGGATTCAGATGTTCTTTGGCGATCCGGACAGCCTCTAGAACCCACCGTCGATGGTGACGTCGTCGCTGACACCTCAGCGACGTTAGCCTCTTTGCGCCAACCCCTGCTGCGAAAATTCCTACCCACACTTCTTGCCGCCACACCCAGCCGATATATATGATAAGGATTATCATTTGTACCATCCTTATCCGGCGCCCTCCTACGATGCTTCCATCTCCACAAACCAGTTTCTGCGATGTCGCTGTGCTCTATCGCCAGCAGCACGGTTGGTTACAGAACTGGCTACGGCGTCGGCTCAATTGCTCGCAGAGTGCGGCTGATCTGGCACAGGACACGTTCATGCGCCTGCTGGCCAAGGAGCAAGTGCCGGAACTACACGCCCCGCGCACGTTTCTGGCGAAGGTGGCGCAGAGTGTTCTGTGCAATCACTACCGCCGACAAAAACTCGAACGCGCCTACCTTGAAGCACTGGCAGCGATGCCCGAGCAGGTCGCGCCGAGCCTGGAAACTCAGGCCATTCTGCTAGAAACCCTGATCGCCCTCGACGCTGCGCTCGAAGGTCTTGAGCGCCCGGTGCGCGAGGCGTTTCTGCTGTCGCAAATGGACGGTTTGAGTCACGGTGAAATCGCCGCGCGGCTCGACGTTTCGATCACCACGGTCAAGCGCTACATCATCAAGGCCGGGGCGATGTGCATCATGCTCGATGACAGCCTCGACCTGCCATGAACCGCGAAGATACTTTGGCGATTTCCGGCGACGTCGCCGAGCAGGCCATGCACTGGCACCTTGAGTTGCAGGAGCCCGAGGTCAGCGAAGCGACGCTCGCGGCGTGGATGCGCTGGCGTCAGGCGCACCCGGTGCACGAGCACGCCTGGCAACGGGCGGAAGTGTTTGCACGACGCATGCGCGACCTGCGCAGCCCCGACCAGCGCCCCCTCGCCCACGCCGCCCTGCGACCCACGTTGTCACGGCGTTCGGCGCTCAAGCAGTTGAGCGTTTTGTTTGCGGCCGGTGCCGGTGCCTGGGCCATGAAAGACACGGCGTTGGTGCAAGACTGGCGCGCGGATTACTACAGCCAGGTTGGCGAGCAAAAGAGCTTTACGCTGGCCGATAACACGCAAATCCAGCTCAACACCGACAGCGCAATCAACGTGGTTTTTGAACGGGAATCGCGGCGCATCAAGTTGCTGCGCGGCGAGCTGCTGGTCACCCGCGCCGATGGCCGATTGTTGTCGGTGGACACCGCTCAGGGTCGACTGGAATCCGCACTCGCGCGCTTCAGCGTCAGACAGCGCGCCGGTTTCACTCAGGTCAGCGTTTATCAGGGCATGTTGGTGATCAACCCTTCCCGTCTGTCGCATCAGCCCATCGCACTCAAGGCCGGCGAGCAGATCAGTTTCAGCGCCGGGGAGATTTTCAGCAGGCAAGCCATTGCACTTACCGCGCCGGCCTGGAGTCAGGGCATGCTGGTCGCGCAGGGCCAGCGTCTGGCCGACTTCCTCGAAGACCTGAGCCGTTATCGCCAGGGCCATCTGGCCTGTGATCCGCGTTTGGCCGACCTGCGGGTTTCCGGCACCTTCCCCCTCGGCAACACCGAGAGAATCATCTTCGCCGTCGCCGACACTTTGCAGCTCGATGTGCAGCAATTCACTCGCTACTGGGTGATGTTGAAACCGCGCACCGCCTGATACTGAAAAAGATTCGCATTTGGGTGGTCTGATTTCGATTCTCGCGAGACTTAAACCCCAGACATTCAATTCAATGGGGAAGCAACTCGTGAATCTCACCGCACGCAAACGCCAGGGCTGGCAATTCTCGATCAAACAGAAACTGGCCGGCGCCGTGGTTCAAGGCATCGCTTGCATGACTGTGACCACACCACTGCTGATCGCGCCGAACTGGGCCGCCGCCGAGCAAACGCAGGAAGATTTCGATATCCCCGCTGGCGCACTCGCACCGGCGTTGACGCGTTTTGGCCAGACTGCGCACATCCTGTTGTCCTACTCCTCATCGCTGACCGAGGGGCGCAACACATCCGGCCTTAAAGGTCGTTACGACGTCGACCAAGGACTGGCGATTCTGCTGGCCGGTTCCGGGCTTGAAGCCAGTCGCGGCGCCAACGGCAATTATTCGCTGCAGGCCAGCACCGGTGATGCGCTGGAGCTGAGCGCGGTGTCGATTTCCGGCAAGGCGCCGGGTTCGACCACTGAAGGCACCGGGCTCTACACCACGTATTCCTCCAGCAGCTCGACGCGGCTGAACCTGACCCCGCGCGAGACTCCGCAATCGATGACGGTGATGACCCGTCAGCGTCTCGATGACCAGCGCCTGACCAACCTGACCGATGCCCTCGAAGCCACGCCGGGCATCACCGTGGTGCGCGACGGTCTCGGTTCGGAAAGCGATTCCTATTGGTCGCGCGGTTTTGCGATTCAGAACTATGAGGTCGACGGCGTTCCCACCAACACGCGCCTCGACAACTATTCGCAAAGCATGGCGATGTACGACCGCATAGAAGTCGTGCGCGGCGCCACCGGTTTGATCAGTGGCATGGGCAACCCGTCCGCGACGATCAACCTGATCCGCAAGCGCCCGACTGCCGAAGCGCAGGCCAGCATCACCGGTGAAGCCGGCAACTGGGATCGCTACGGCACCGGTTTTGACGTCTCGGGGCCGCTGACGGAAACCGGCAATGTGCGCGGACGCTTTGTTGCCGACTACAAGACCGAAAAAGCCTGGATCGATCGTTACAACCAGCAGTCGCAGCTGATCTACGGCATCACCGAATTCGATCTGACGGAAGACACCCTGCTGACCATGGGCTTCAGTTACCTGCGCAGCGATATCGACTCGCCGCTGCGCTCCGGCCTGCCGACGCGTTTCAGTACCGGCCAGCGCACCGACCTGCAACGTTCGCTAAATGCTGCGCCAGACTGGTCGTACAACGATCATGAACAGACCAGTTTCTTCACTTCCATCGAGCAGCAACTGGGCAACGGCTGGAGCGGCAAGATCGAACTGACCCACGCCGAAAACAAGTTCGACGAACTGTTCAACTTCGCCATGGGTGAGCTGAATACCGACGGCAGCGGTCTGTCGCAACTGCCGGTGCGCTTCTCGGGCACGCCGCGTCAGGACAACCTCGATGTGTACCTCACCGGCCCATTCAGTCTGTTCGGGCGCGAACACCAACTGATCACCGGCATGACCCTCTCACAGTACAAAGAAAGCACGCCGAGCTGGGGCGGTTGGCGTTACGACTACAACGGCTCGCCGGCGGGCGCTATCGAGAACCTGTTCACCTGGGACGGCAACTCGGCCAAACCGGACTTCGCCGTCAGCGGCAAATCGTCGATCGACGAAGACCAATACGCGGCGTACCTGACCTCGCGTTTCAGCGTCAGCGATGACTTGAGCCTGATCCTCGGCAGCCGCGTGATCAACTGGAAACGCGACACCTCGGATCGCCCGTATGGCGGCGAAGAAAGCGAAGTCAATCGCGAAGAAAACGGCGTGTTCATTCCGTACGCCGGTATCGTTTACGACCTCAATGACACCTGGTCGCTGTACGCCAGCTACACCAAGATCTTCAACCCGCAAGCCTCGTGGGTCACCGACGAAGACAACAAACCGCTCGACCCGATGGAAGGCAAAGGCTACGAGATCGGCATCAAGGGCACGCACCTCGATGGCAAGCTCAACTCCAGCCTGGCCGTGTTCAAACTGGAGCAGGACAACCTGGCGATCTGGCAACACGACAACGTCTACAGCTCCGAGCAGGACACCACCTCCAAAGGCATCGAGATGGAGTTGAACGGTGAACTGGCCGAAGGCTGGCAGGCCTCCGCCGGCTACGCTTATTCGGTGACCACTAACGCAGACGACGAGCGCATCAACACCAACCTGCCGCGCAACAGCTTCAAGACCTTCACCAGCTATCGCCTGCACGGCCCGCTGGACAAAGTCACGATTGGCGGCGGCGTGAACTGGCAGAGCAAAGTCGGCGCCGACCTGCATACGTTCAGCCAGGGCAGCTACGCGGTGACCAACCTGATGGCCAAGTACGACATCAGCCACAACCTCAGCGCTTCGGTGAATCTGAACAACGTGTTTGATCGCGAGTACTACAGCCAGTCTGGTCTGTACGGGGTTTACGGCGCACCGCGCAATATCATGACGAGCTTCAAGTACAACTTCTGATCCGCTCTGAAGTGGCGCGCCCTCTTTATGGGTGCGCCATGCGCCGGCAGACCTCTCGCATGAAACTTTCATTAAGGATATTGATAGCACCCTAACGAAAGGTGCATGCTAGAGGGCTCGCTGCGGTCTTATATCATTCCGAATGATAGTTACCTTTGCTTCATTCGATTCGTGCCATCACAGCCTGCCGAGCATCATCCGCCCATCTTCAATACATTGGCGGATGCATCCATGGAACAGTCACTCAAACATTTGCGCTTCCCGTTGGCCATGCTGGCCATCCTGGTGATGAGCGCCTGCGGCAAGACTCCGGAGACTGCCGCCACCCAGCCTGCTGCCAAAGTCAGCGTGGCCAAGGTGATCGAACAACCGGTCAACGAATGGGACGAATTCACCGGCCGCCTCGAAGCACCGGAAACCGTTGAAATCCGTCCACGGGTCTCCGGCCAGATCGACGACGTCGCTTTCACTGAAGGCGCCCTGGTCAAGAAAGGCGACCTGCTGTTCCAGATCGATCCGCGTCCGTTCCAGGCCGAGGTTCGCCGCCTCGAAGCCCTTGTCGCCCAATCCCGCGCCAACGCCACCCGCAGTGAAAACGAAGCTGGCCGTGGCGAACGTCTGCGTGCCAGCAACGCGATCTCTGCCGAACTGGCTGACTCGCGCACCAGCGCTGCTCAAGAAGCCCGCGCCGCCGTCGGTGCCCTGCAAGCGCAACTGGATCTGGCCAAACTCAACCTCAGCTTCACCCGCGTGATCGCGCCGATCACTGGCCGCGTCAGCCGTGCCGAGATCACCGCCGGTAACCTGGTGACCGCCGACACCACGCCGCTGACCAGCGTGGTTTCCACTGATCGCGTTTACGCCTACTTCGATGCCGACGAGCGTGTGTTCCTTAAATACACCCAACTCGCTCGCAACGGTCAGCGCGGCGCGACCACCCCGGTGTACATGGGCCTGTCCAATGAAGACGGCAACCCGCACCTCGGTCAGATGAACTTCGTCGACAACCAGGTCAACCCGAAAACCGGCACCATCCGTGGTCGCGCAGTGTTCGACAACAGCGACGGCACCTACACCCCGGGCCTTTACGCACGACTGAAACTGGTTGGCAGCGGCACCTACAACGCCATGTTGATCAACGACGAAGCGGTCGGCACCGACCTTGGCAAGAAGTTCGTGCTGGTGATGGATGCGGACAACAACACCGTGTACCGCGCCGTCGAACTCGGCCCGAAAATCGAAGGCCTGCGCATCGTCCGCACCGGCCTGAACAAGGACGACACGATCATCGTCAAGGGTCTGCAACGGGTTCGCCCTGGCTCGCCGGTCACCCCGGAAGTGGTGCCGATGGCCAGCGGACAGACCATCGCGGCACTCGCTCAACAACGTCAAGCGCTGGAAGCCAGCAACCTGCCCAAAGTCGCCCCTGCCAAGGGTGCGTCCGGTGCGGTTGTGAAGCTGGCCGCCACGACCCCACGCGGTTAAGGGACGACAACTCCGATGAATTTTTCCCAATTCTTCATTTCACGGCCGATCTTCGCAGCGGTGCTGTCGCTGCTGATCCTGATCGCCGGTGCGATCTCGCTGTTCCAGCTGCCGATCAGCGAATACCCGGAAGTCGTGCCACCGACCGTGGTGGTGCGTGCGAACTTCCCGGGCGCCAACCCCAAAGTCATCGGTGAAACCGTGGCGGCTCCATTGGAGCAAGCCATCACCGGCGTCGAGAACATGCTGTACATGTCCTCGCAGTCGACCGCCGACGGCAAGATCACCCTGACCATCACCTTCGCCCTGGGCACTGACCTCGACAATGCGCAGGTGCAGGTGCAAAACCGGGTGACCCGTACCGAGCCGAAACTTCCCGAGGAAGTGACACGCATCGGTATCACCGTCGACAAGGCCTCGCCCGACCTGACCATGGTTGTGCACTTGACCTCGCCGGACAAGCGCTACGACATGCTCTACCTGTCGAACTACGCGATCCTCAACATCAAGGATGAGCTGGCGCGTCTGAACGGTGTCGGTGACGTGCAACTGTTCGGTATGGGCGACTACTCGTTGCGGGTCTGGCTCGATCCGAACAAAACCGCTTCACGCAATCTGACCGCGACTGATGTGGTCACCGCCATTCGTGAACAGAACCGTCAAGTGGCTGCCGGTCAATTGGGCGCGCCCCCTGCCCCGAATGCCCAGAGCTTCCAGCTGTCGGTCAACACTCAGGGCCGTCTGGTCACTGAGGAAGAGTTCGAGAACATCATCATTCGCGCTGGCGACAATGGTGAAATCACTCGCCTCAAAGACATCGCTCGCGTCGAACTGGGTTCCAGCCAATACGCCCTGCGTTCGTTGCTGAACAATCAGCCGGCCGTGGCGATCCCGATCTTCCAGCGCCCTGGTTCCAACGCCATCGACATCTCGAACGAAGTTCGCGGCAAGATGGACGAGTTGAAGAAAAGCTTCCCACAAGGCATGGATTACAGCATCGTCTATGACCCGACGATCTTCGTGCGCGGTTCGATCGAGGCGGTGGTTCACACCCTCTTCGAAGCATTGATCCTCGTGGTGCTGGTGGTGATTCTGTTCCTGCAAACCTGGCGCGCCTCGATCATTCCGTTGGTGGCGGTGCCGGTGTCGTTGATCGGTACGTTTGCGGTGATGCACCTGTTTGGCTTCTCGCTGAACGCGCTGTCGCTGTTCGGTCTGGTACTGGCCATCGGTATCGTGGTGGACGACGCCATCGTGGTGGTGGAGAACGTCGAGCGGAACATCGGACTCGGCCTGACGCCGGTCGAAGCGACCAAACGGGCGATGCGTGAGGTGACCGGCCCGATCATTGCCACGGCGCTGGTGCTGTGTGCGGTGTTCATTCCGGCGGCGTTTATTTCCGGCCTCACCGGGCAGTTCTACAAGCAGTTCGCACTGACCATTGCCATCTCGACCGTGATCTCGGCGTTCAACTCGCTGACCCTGTCGCCAGCGCTGGCCGCTGTGTTGCTGAAAAGCCACGACGCACCGAAAGACCGCTTCTCGAAAGTGCTCGACAAGATCTTCGGTGGCTGGCTGTTCCGTCCGTTCAACCGCTTCTTTGACCGCGCCAGCCATGGCTACGTCGGCACGGTGGGCCGGGTTATCCGCAGCAGCGGCATCGCCCTTCTGCTGTACGCAGGCCTGATGGTGTTGACCTTCTTCGGTTTCTCCAGCACCCCGACCGGTTTCGTACCCGGCCAGGATAAGCAATACCTCGTCGCTTTCGCGCAACTGCCGGACGCTTCGAGCCTGGATCGCACCGAAGACGTGATCAAACGCATGTCCGACCTCGCGCTGAAACAGCCAGGCGTGGAAAGCGCTGTAGCGTTCCCCGGCCTGTCGATCAACGGCTTCACCAACAGCCCAAACGCCGGCATCGTCTTCGTGACTCTGAAACCGTTCGACGAACGTAAAGACGCGAGCATGTCCGCCGGTGCGATCGCCGGGGCCTTGAACGGCCAGTTCGCCAACATTCAAGAAGCCTACATGGCGATCTTCCCGCCACCGCCGGTACAAGGTCTGGGCACCATTGGTGGTTTCCGTCTGCAAATCGAAGACCGGGGCAACCTGGGCTATGACGAGCTGTACAAAGAAACCATGAACATCATCAACAAGAGCCATAACGTGCCGGAACTGGCAGGCCTGTTCACCAGCTACACCGTGAACGTGCCGCAGGTCGATGCCGCCATCGACCGTGAAAAAGCCAAGACCCACGGCGTGGCCGTCAGCGACATCTTCGACACCCTGCAGATTTACCTGGGTTCGCTGTATGCCAACGACTTCAACCGCTTCGGGCGCACCTATCAGGTCAACGTTCAGGCCGAGCAGCAGTTCCGCCTCGAATCCGATCAGATCGGTCAGCTGAAAGTGCGTAACAACAAAGGCGAAATGATCCCGCTGGCGACCTTCATCAAGGTCAGCGACACCTCGGGCCCCGATCGCGTGATGCACTACAACGGCTTCATTACCGCTGAAATCAACGGTGCCGCAGCCCCAGGCTACAGCTCCGGCCAGGCCGAAAAAGCCATCGAGAAACTGCTCAAGGAAGAACTTCCGAACGGCATGACCTACGAGTGGACCGACCTGACCTACCAGCAGATTCTGTCCGGCAACACCGCGCTGTTCGTATTCCCGCTCTGCGTATTGCTGGCGTTCCTGGTGCTCGCCGCTCAGTACGAAAGCTGGAGCCTGCCGCTGGCGGTGATCCTGATCGTTCCGATGACCCTGCTGTCGGCCATCACCGGTGTGATCATCTCGGGCGGTGACAACAACATCTTCACCCAGATCGGATTGATCGTACTGGTCGGACTGGCGTGTAAGAACGCGATTCTGATCGTCGAGTTCGCCAAGGATAAACAGGAAGAAGGCCTCAACCCGCTCGCCGCAGTACTGGAAGCTTGCCGTCTGCGTCTGCGGCCGATCCTGATGACCTCCTTCGCGTTCATCATGGGTGTAGTGCCACTGGTGTTCTCCAGCGGTGCCGGTGCCGAGATGCGTCATGCCATGGGCGTGGCGGTGTTCTCCGGGATGCTCGGGGTGACCTTCTTCGGTCTGTTGCTGACGCCCGTGTTCTACGTGCTGATCCGTAACTTTGTTGAGCGCGGCGAAGCCCGCAAAGCGGCTAAGGCCCTCAAACTGGAGGCGCAACAATGAGTCTGAAAGTCTTCCTGCCGAGCCTGCTGGTGTTGGCCCTCAGCGCCTGCGCCGTCGGCCCCGACTACAAGACCCCAGCCACGGAGGCGGCCAACATCACGGCCGTCACCGACGGCGCCGCCGGGCAAAAGAACTTCGACCGTTCGAAATTCGAAGGCATCTGGTGGCAGCAATTCGACGATCCGACCCTCAACCAGTTGGTGACCCAATCGCTGCAAGGCAACCGTGAACTGCGCGTGGCGTTCGCCCGCTGGAAAGCCGCTCGGGCAATCCGCGACGACGCCAGCAACGATGCAATGCCGACCATCACCAGCCGCGTCAGCAGTGACCTGGCCAAGGGGCAAATCCCCGGCCAGACCAACGACCGGGTCAACAGCGAACGCTATGACCTCGGTCTGGACATGGCCTGGGAGCTCGATCTGTTCGGGCGCATCCAGCGCAATCTGGAAGCCAGCGACGCCGATCAAGAGGCCGCCAAAGCCGATCTGTACCAACTGCAAGTCACCATGATTGCCGAACTGGTCGACGCTTACGGTCAACTGCGGGGCGCTCAGTTGCGGGAAAAGATCGCCGTGGCCAACCTGAACAATCAGGTGGAATCGCGCAAGATCACCATCAGCCTGCGTGATGCCGGTGTTGGCGATCAGCTCGACGTCGAACGTGCCGATGCGCGTCTGGCCTCGGTAGAAGCCAGCGTGCCGCAATTACAGGCCGAACAGGTTCGGCAGAAAAACCGCATCGCCACCCTGCTGGGTGAGCGTCCGGACAAGCTGACCGTCGACCTTAGCCCAAAAGACTTGCCGGCGATTGCCAAGGCCTTGCCGATTGGCGATCCGGGTGAACTGCTGCAACGTCGCCCGGACATTCTCAGCGCAGAACGCAACCTGGCTTCGGCCACAGCGCGCATCGGCGTGGCGAAAGCCGATCTGTTCCCACGGGTCAGCCTCAGCGGTTTCCTTGGCTGGACGGCCGGGCGTGGTTCGCAAATCGGTTCCTCGGCGGCCAACGCCTGGGCACTCGGCCCGAGCATCACCTGGGCTGCGTTCGACCTTGGCAGCGTGCGAGCGCGTTTGCGCGGCGCCGATGCCGAAGCCGAAGGCGCACTGGCGACTTACGAGCAGCAAGTGCTGCTGGCCCTGGAAGAATCGGAAAACGCCTTCAGCGATTACGGCAAACGTCAGCAACGGCTGATCTCGCTGATTCGTCAGAGTGAGTCGAGCCGCAAGGCTGCTGACCTGGCGGAGATCCGCTATCGCGAAGGCACCACCGACTTCCTCGTGCTGCTTGATGCTCAGCGTGAACGTCTGAACGCTGAAGACACGCAGGCGCAGGCCGAAGTCGATCTGTATCGCGGCATTGTCGCGATCTACAAAGCCCTCGGCGGCGGCTGGCAACCGGAGACTGTTGCCAGCAAGTAATCGATTGTTAAAGAGCTCCTTTGGTTGGCCGCAACCAACCAAATTTTTTGCCCCGCGTATCATTCGGTCGCGGGGCTTTTTTGTGCCTGCCGAATGACCCGACTTCATGTAGGAGCTGCCGAAGGCTGCGATCTTTTGATGGTGCTTTTAGATTGGCAAGATCAAAAGATCGCAGCCTTCGGC
>NZ_JASCPK010000118.1:0-18136 GCF_029959385.1 Pseudomonas sp. PS01303 | reverse complement strand
GATTTATCCCCGTTGGGTCGCGCAGCGGCCCCTCTTTGATAAGCAGGGACCGCTGCGCACTCCAACGGGGATAAATCCCCTCGCCACAAGGTTATCTGTCTAGCAGCAAACCTCAGTTGCCATCCGCCACTTTGCGCTCAATCTCATCAACCTTGCGCTTCAGCGTCTCGGCATCCTGCTCTTTCACTCGGGTAGACGAAGGCGTAATCACCTCATCCACACCTTTGGTGTCGTCATCGTGGTCTTCAAGATCACGCTCGACCACGTTCACCGGTTTGCCGGATGTGTCGGTAGGTGGGGCATTCGGGGTTTTGTCGTCGTTGCTGTTCATGGTGTTGACCTCCAGTGGTGTAAACATTGGAGGCGGTGGTTTGGCAGGCGTTCAGAAACTTTGCGCTCATGCATTAGCCCAAGAGGGATCAATCGCTGTCTGGATGACCCAACCCATGCGCAACAAAACCCTGCTTTCAACCTTGTTCGGCTTGTCTGCCCTGATCATCGGCCAGGCTGCACACGCCGCCAGTTTCGACTGCGACCGCGCCAAGGCTGCTGATGAAAAAGCGGTGTGCGCCAACCGTGCGCTGAACGACATGGACGTGAGCATGGCGCTGCTCTACAAACTGGATCGCCGGTTTCTGCCGATGGGTGGCCGTGGTGCCTTGATTGACGAGCAACAGGCGTGGCTGAAAACCCGTGGCAAATGCGCCGCTGATGTGAAATGCCTCACCGACGTTTATCAGCAGCGAATTCAAGCATTGCAGCAGATCATCGACACCCGCGTGGTCACCCAAGGCCCGTTCTGACACCGCAACACTCCTGTAGGAGCTGCCGCAGGCTGCGATCTTTTGACCTTAAAAAACACAATCAAAAGATCGCAGCCTTTGGCAGCTCCTACAGAGGAGGGCGGGTCAGTCTTTGAGAATGTCGCGATCCTTGGTTTCCGGCAGGAAGAACGTACCCAGTATCGCCGTCATCACCGCAATCACGATCGGGTACCACAAGCCGTAGTAGATATCCCCGGTGGCCGCGACCATCGCGAACGCCACCGTTGGCAGGAACCCGCCAAACCAGCCGTTACCGATGTGATATGGCAGCGACATCGAGGTGTAGCGAATGCGCGTCGGGAACAGCTCCACCAGCCACGCCGCGATCGGCCCGTAAACCATGGTCACGTAGATCACCAAAATGGTCAGCAACAGCAGCACCATCGGGTAATTGGTTTTTGCCGGGTCGGCTTTCTCTGGATAACCGGCTTCTTTCAGCGCAGTGCCCAGTGTCGCGGTGAACGCATCATTGCGGGTTTTGAAGTCGGCGGCGGGCAGGGCACTGCCGTCGAAACTCTCGACGACTTTGTCGCCAATACGCACTTGCGCCACGGTGCCCGGTTCAGCGGTGACGTTCTCATACGGAATCGCCCGTTTTGCCAACAGCGTCTTGGCCAGGTCACAGGAACTGGTGAATTTGGCCTTGCCCACCGGATCGAACTGGAACGAACACTGGTCGGGGTTGGCGATCACCTTGACCGGATTTTTCTCTTGGGCGATGAACACATCAGGGTTGCCGTACTGGGTCAGCGCATGAAAGATCGGGAAGTAGGTCAGCGCCGCCAGAATGCAGCCGACCATGATGATCGGCTTGCGCCCGATGCGGTCGGACAGGCTGCCGAAAATCACGAAGAATGGCGTACCGATCAACAGTGATCCGGCGATCAGCAGGTTGGCGGTTTGCGGGTCGATCTTCAGCGTTTGCAACAGGAAAAACAGCGCATAGAACTGCCCGGTGTACCAAACCACCGCTTGCCCGGCCGTGCCGCCGAGCAACGACATGATCACCACTTTGAGGTTGTCCCAACGGGCGAATGATTCAGTCAGCGGCGCTTTCGACGCTTTGCCTTCGTCCTTCATTTTCTGGAACACCGGCGACTCGCTCAGTTGCAGGCGGATGTACACCGAGACGATCAGCAGCAGGATCGACAGCAGAAACGGAATCCGCCAGCCCCACTCTTCAAACGCTTCAGTGCCCAGCGCGGTGCGGCAGGCGAGTATCACCAGCAGCGACAGAAACAGGCCGAGGGTCGCGGTGGTTTGAATCCACGAGGTAAAGAAGCCGCGTCTATTACGTGGCGCGTGTTCGGCCACGTAAGTCGCCGCGCCGCCGTATTCACCGCCCAGTGCCAGGCCTTGCAGCAGTCGGAGGGTGATCAGAATCACCGGCGCAGCGACGCCAATGGTCGCGTAACCGGGCAGCAAACCGACAATCGCGGTCGAGACGCCCATGATGACGATGGTGATCAGAAACGTATGTTTGCGCCCAATCATGTCGCCGAGCCGGCCGAACACAATCGCACCGAACGGCCGCACCGCGAAGCCTGCCGCAAACGCCAGCAGGGCAAAGATGAATGCAGTGGTTTCGTTGACGCCGGCAAAGAAGTGCTTGGCGATGATCGCCGCCAGCGAACCGTAGAGGTAAAAGTCGTACCACTCGAAAACCGTGCCCAGCGAGGAGGCAAAGATGACTTTGCGTTCCTCCTTGGTGATGCCGCCGCTGCGCGGTGGACTGCCGGTGGATGTTGTGTAAGTCGTGGCCATGGGTGTTCTCCGTCGTGCTTATTGTTGTAGGCCGGAGTCCCCCAATACCGCTTATCTCACCCTGGCCTTGTGGCAGATGCCTGAAGCGCTGATGCGTAAAGCGTGCACAGTTTGCCGTCGGGCAGGTGTGCACGCTTTCCTGAAGCATAATCAGCTTCTGGCAGATATCCACTCGCCAGCATCGGCACTTATGCTTTGACCCAGCGCTGGCGACTCCAGGCACTCAACCAATCCACCATGAACACCAGCACCAGCATCGCCAGAATCACCGTGCTGGCCTGCGCTTCCTGAAACAGGCTGAGGCTCACGTAGAGCATCTGGCCCAGGCCGCCAGCACCGACAAAACCCAGCACGCTGGCCATGCGAATGTTGTTTTCCCAGCGATAGAGGATGTAGGCGAGCAGTTGCGGCGCCAGATTGGGCAGGGTGCCGTAGCAGAAGGCGAGGATCGGATTGCCGCCCTGCAAACGGATGGCCTCGGCCGGTTGCGGCGGCGTGTTTTCCAGCGCTTCGGCGAACAACCGGCCGAGTACCCCCGTGGTGTGTAAGGCGAGGGCGAGGGCGCCGGCATTCGGCCCAAGGCCGGCAGCGAGCACCATCAGCGCCGCCCAGACCAGTTCCGGAATCGCCCGCAAGGCATTCAGCAGCAGACGCGCAACGCTTTGCAGCGGCCAGCCGAAACGTCCCGCCGCCGGCAGCGCCAGAACAATGCCAACAACTGCCGCCAATAGCGTGCCGACAGCGGACATGGCCAGCGTTTCCATGGAGCCGTGGAAGATCGCTTTCAGGTAGTCAGCGCTCAAATCCGGGCTGAGAAAACGCTGCACGTAAGCGCCCATCTGCTTCAGGCTGGTGGCGCTGCCCAGTTCGCCGAGATCCAGACCCAGATAGGCGAAGGACGCAATCACTGCAACCCCGATAGCGGCGATCAGCAGCAAATTGATCAGGCGATTCATGCCAGCCTCCAGCGCAGCAAGCGGCTGAGTTGATCGGCGGCCAGCACCAGCAGCAGGAACGTCAGCAACATGCTGGCGACTTCACCGCCAGCGAACATGCGGATCGACAGATCGATTTGCTGACCCAGGCCCCCCGCGCCGACGAACCCCATCACCACCGAAGCACGGATCGCGCATTCCCAGCGATACACGGTGTACGAGAGCAATTCCGCGCCGACATTGGGCAGCGTGCCGTAAGCGAAAGCCGCCAGTCGGCCGCTGCCAGCCTGCAACAACGCATGCGCCGGGCGTTGGTCGGTGGATTCGAAGATCTCCGCGTAGACCTTGCCGAGCATGCCGCTGTAGGTAATAGCAATCGCCAGCACGCCCGCTGCCGGGCCGAGGCCGACCGCACGCACGAACAGCAGTGCCCAGACAATTTCCGGCACGCTGCGCAGGAAAATCAGCAGCCCGCGAACCGGCCAGCGCAGCAAACGTCCCAAACGACTCGGCACGCCACCGCGAGAGGCGGCGGACAGTGACAGGGCGCGACTGGCAATCAAACCGGCAGGTACCGCCAGCAGCAACGCCAAAGCCATACCGGCAGTGGCAATGGCCAGGGTTTGCAGGGTGGCTTTAAGCAAGATTTGCAGAAAGGCTTCGTCGTGCGCCGGCGGCCAGAATTGCGCGACAAACTGGCCCATTTCATTTTGGCTGCCGGGCAACAGCACACTCAGATCCAGCTCGCTGAGTTGAATCCCCGGCCACAACAAAGCAATGGCCAGTAAGCTCAGTAGCAACCGTGGCCATGCAGCGGGATCGCGTGAATCGGCTTTCAGCATCGTGGAATCTGCACTGTCAACGGCACGGCCACAGCGGTCGGCGATTGCAGCTTTTCGTTGGCGTACAGCGCGTCGAGCATGTCCGGGCTGACTTGATCGGACGGGCTGTCGAACAGAATCTGCCCTTCGCGCAAACCGATGATCCGAGGGAAGTGCGACAACGCCAGATCGACCGCATGCAGGCTCGCGATCAGTGTGACGTTGTGCTCACGGGCATGTCGCGAAAGGATCGACAAGGTATGCCCGGCCATCACCGGATCCATCGCCGACACCGGTTCATCGGCCAGCAAAATCTCTGGCGCTTGATACAGCACACGAGCAATGCCGACGCGCTGTAACTGGCCGCCAGACAATTGCTGGCAGTGGGCAAACAGCTTGTCGCCCAGATCCAGTCGCGCCAATGCCGCACGCGCACCGGCCACATCCAGCGGATGCAGCAAGTTCAAGAGACTTTTGCCCAGACTCCACTGACCGAGCTTGCCGGCCAGTACCGCCGTGACCACGCGTTGACGCGGCGGCAGCGGCGGTGCCTGATGCACCAGGCCGATGCGTGCACGCAGGCGTTGACGCAGGCGGGCAGACAAGTGCCAGGCGCGCTCGCCAAGTACTTCGATTTCACCGCTGCTGGGCCGCAGTGCGGTGGCCAGCAGATTAAGCAGACTCGACTTGCCAGCCCCGGACGGGCCGATGATCGCAACCTGTTCGCCAACGCCAATCTGCAAGTCGATACCGCGCAGGGCATCTACGCCATTGGCGTGGCGCAGGCTGCCCTGTTTGAGGCTTAAGGTCATTTCAGCAGTTCGGCGGCGCGGGCGGCTTCCTCGATGCCCTTATAGTTTTCAGGCTTGGTGTCGATGAAGCGGCTGGCGGCTTGCAGATCCAGAATTTTCTTCTGCTCAGGGTTGGCCGGGTCGAGATCAAGGAAGGCTTTTTTGATCTTCGCCGCGAGTGCTGGATCAAGGGTGCCGCGCACGGTCCAGTTGTAATCGAAGTAGGTCGGG
Source organism: Pseudomonas sp. PS01303 (assembly GCF_029959385.1). Lineage (NCBI taxonomy): Bacteria > Pseudomonadati > Pseudomonadota > Gammaproteobacteria > Pseudomonadales > Pseudomonadaceae > Pseudomonas > Pseudomonas sp. PS01303. The sequence goes on along the minus strand of NZ_JASCPK010000118.1, from coordinate 12,770 downwards.
GTGGTGGCGAAGACTTTTACCTTGTTGGTGTCGACCTTGCCGGCGTCTACCAGTTTTTGCCAGACGCTGGCGTTCAACACACCGGCGTCAACCTTGCCGGCCTGCACCCAGGCCACGGTGGCGTCGTGAGCGCCGGAGTAGGCAACGCGGCTGAAATACGCTTCCGGCTTGATGCCGTCGTTTTTCAGCATGAAGTAACGCGGCATCAGGCTGCCGGAGGTCGACGACACTGAACCGAAGGCGAAGGTCTTGCCTTTCAGGTCGGCGAGGCTGTGCACGTTCGGGTCTGCGGTGATGAATTTACTGGTGAACTGCGCATCCTGTTCACGCTGCACCAACGGGATCACCGGCGTGGTGGCATCGGTCTTCAGACGTGCCTGAACGAAGGTGAAACCGCCCAGCCAGGCCATATCGAGGCGATCGGTAGCGAGTGCTTCAACCACCGCCGGGTAATCGGCCACCGGCACAAACTGCACCTTCATGCCAATTTGCTGTTCCAGATAAGCCCCCAGCGGTTCGAACTTGCGCAGCAGTTCGGTCGGTGCTTCATCGGGAATCGCGCTGACGCGCAAAACGTCTGCGGCTTGAGCCATCAATGTAGAAAGGGACAGGGCCAGGCCGGCGGTCAATGCCAGGGTTCGTTTGAGCATGGAAATCTCCGTTTCATGAGCGGCAAAAAGATGTGAATAGCTGAAAGAGGGCGCTACGTGAGGGTAGACGAATCGGCGAGGTTATACGTACTCACGCGCGCAAAGGCCAGCGCCATCGGGGGGATGCGCTCAGAAACGTTCGTCGAGGATCGCCGGCAAGGTCAGTTCCCTGACGTAGCTGGCCGGAGACAAACTAAGGATCATGCGCACCACCTCGACGACATCGTGTACGGGAATCAAATGTCCCTCACCACGCAGCGCTGCGACGTCAGTCGGTGTGTTCAGTAGATCTTCGGTATTCAGATAGCCAAGATTCAGGCAGGTCACTGCCAGGCGCTGCTCTCTATAGCTTTCGCGCAGGGTCTCGGCGATCCCGCGCAGGGCGAATTTGGATGCGCCGAAAGCTACTTCCGGACGCCCGCTCTGTGGCAGACCCGAGGTCGAACCGGTGAGGATGATTCTGGGATGGGGACTTTTTAGCAGAAAGGGCAGCAGACGTTTGATCAGCAAAATGGTTGAGGTGATGTTGCAGTTGACGATGGCCTGCACTTCGTCGTCTGCGCTTTCGACAAAGTCGTACGCGCTGTCGAAGGCAAACTCTTCCCAGATGCCGAGGTTGTAAATCAGCGTATCCAGTCCGTCGGCCTGTACCGCATGCTCGATCTCCTGAGCAGCCTTGGCTGGGTTCATCAGATCGGCTTCTACCCAGCGTACAGATCGCTCGGCATCCGCTGGCAAACCGTCTGGGCGCGAGCGGGAAACGCCGATCAACGTGTCTCCCGCGTTGCCCAACCCCTCTATAAAAGCCCTGCCTAAACCTTTACTCGCACCCACCACCAAAATATTCATCGATCGTCTCCATGATCCAAGTGCTGATTCCGTACAGCATGCAAACAGACGACCTAGGAAATGGCAAACGAATGGGTGTGTCGGAATATTTATGGACGATAAACGCTACTCCCTGTGGTGAGGGGATAAATCCCTTCACCACAGGGTTGTTTATTACTCACCCCCGAGAAACTGTTACCGCACTATTCCGGGCTGTGACAAAGGCAAAGTCTCTGCCTATCCTCCATGTCATTCCCAACGTGGCAGCGACTGCTTTCTGTGTCCGCCCCTCAGCAAAAGTCTTGTTCATGGCTCAACCGTTCCCCCCATCGTCCATTGCTCAGAAGTTGAAATCCGCATTCCGGGTGGCGGAATGAAGCTTTCCAGACCGCTGCCAATCGACCTGCGCGGACTGATACTGCTTTTTGTCCTGCTGTCGGTCGTCGCGACGCTGTGCAACAGCCTCTATGTCGCCTATCGCGTACAGCGCGATGCATTGATTCACGCGACGCTGGAAGCCAATGGCGCCTATGCGGCTAAAGTCGCTTCGAGCATCGGCGAGTTTCTCGGCGCCGCGCACAATCATTTGAATTACAGCGCGACGGTGCTGGGCGATCACTGGGATGAGCCTGGGGCATTGCGCAAAGAAGCCATGCGTTTGCAGGCGCAGGACACCGATTTCAACTCGGTGACGATTCTCGATGCGAACGGGCAAGTGCTTCAGGCATATCCGGACAGCTTGCAGATCGTCGGTGCCACGCTGCAATCGCAGGGTATCCAGAACGCCCTCAAAGAGCGTCGACCCTTGGTCAGCGAGGTGTACGTTTCCTCGGCGGGCAATCTGGTGGTGTTTGTTTCGCAACCGGTTTTCAGCCCGTCCGGTGCATTTCTCGGTGTGGTGGGCGGCTCTGTTTACTTGCTTGAGCAAAGCGCGTTTCACACGGTGATCAGTCGTCATTTCCATCACGACGGCACCTTCGCTTTCGTCGCTGACGGTAATCGGCGGCTGTTGTATCACCCTGATTCGAAGCGGATCGGCGAAGTGCTGGGCTGGAGCCTGACGGTGGACGCCGCATTGCGTGGTGAAAACGGCACCTTGCAGGGCGACAACTACCGCGGTGTGCCGATGCTGGCCGGCTACGCCCGTGTGCCGGAAGCCAATTGGGCTGTGGTGGTTCAGCAACCTCGCGAACGCAGCCTGGCGCCGCTGGCGCAACTGATGCGCGATATGGTTGTGGGGATGATACCGGCGGGTTTGCTCGGGCTGGCCCTAATCCTCGCTGGAACAGCGCTGATCGCCCGACCCTTGCGGCAATTGTCGGCGGCCGCCGACCAGTTGGCCGCGCCTGACACCACGGAGCGCTTGAACCGGGTGCATGCCTGGTACCGCGACGCCGCTGCAATCCGTCAGGCGATGCTGGCCGGGGTGCAATTGCTCCATCAGAAACTCGGTCAGCTTAGTCATGAAGCGCAAAGTGATCCCCTCACAGGCCTGGCCAATCGTCGCGCCATGGACGCTGCGCTGAACCTGCTGGATCAGTCCGGGCAGGGGTATTCCGTGCTGGCGCTGGATATCGATCATTTCAAACGCGTCAACGACACCTTTGGACATGACGCCGGCGACGTGGCCCTGCGAAGCGTTGCCGACATCCTCAAACAGAACTCGCGCTCGGGTGACTGGGCGTGCCGCTCCGGTGGCGAGGAGTTCGCACTGATTCTTCCGGATACCCCGCTGGAGACGGCGCGGATGATTGCCGAAAGAGTCCGCGCGCACCTCGAAGAAACCGAGGTGCCGCAGGTGGGCAAGTTGACGATGTCCATCGGGGTGGCGTGCCGCGATGCAGACACTGCGACATCCCCAAGCGTGTTGAAACTCGCAGATGAACGCCTTTACGCCGCCAAGCAGAGCGGACGCAACAAAGTTGTATGAATGGCCGGAAGTCGCTTACGGCAGTTTGGCAATCACCTTGATCTCAAAATCAAAGCCATACAGCCACGTCACACCCACTGCGGTGACCGTCGGATGCGGCGCATCGCCCCAGAATTCGGTGAGCACAACATTCCAGATCGTCTCGAATTTGCTGTGCGGATCGACGATGAAGATCGTCACGTCGACCACATCGTCGAAGCTGCAACCGGCCTCGCTGAGGATCGCGTTCAGGTTGCTGAAAGCCTGCCGCACCTGGTTCTGCAGATCCGGCTCCGGCGTACCGTCTTCGGTACTGCCGACTTGCCCTGATACAAATAGAAAACCGTTGGAGCGAATCGCTGGCGAGTAACGATTGCGCTCATAAAGGGTACGGCGTGCGGCCGGAAAAACGACACCGCGCTGAGTCATGGGGTGTCTCCATCGGTGAGTTGATGAAGCCACTGTAGGTATTTGCAGGCGGGCGATAAACGCGCAAGCTTGGCGTTCACTGTTTGTGAATCCCAAACAATCGAGGCGCTAACCTTGGATCGATTTGACGCAATGCAGGCGTTTGCCCGGGTGGTCGAAGCAGGGAGTTTCACCAAAGCCGCCGAAACCCTGCACATGAGCAAGACCACCGTGACGCAACTGGTGCAGCAACTGGAGGCACGATTGCGGGTGAAATTACTCAATCGCACCACGCGCAAGGTCAACGTCACCGCCGATGGCGCGGCGTATTACGAGCGCGTAATCAAGCTGCTGGCCGATATGGACGATGCCGAAACCAGTTTGCCCGGCGCCGCGACATTGCCCAAGGGGCGCTTGCGTGTGGACGTGCCCAGCCCGTTTGCGCGGCTGATCCTGATTCCCGCGCTGCCAGAATTTCACGCGCGCTATCCGGATATTCAGATCGATATGGGCGTCAGCGATCGCATCGTTGACATTATCGACGAGAACGTTGATTGCGTTGTGCGTGGCGGTGAATTGCAGGATTTGTCACTGATGGCCCGCAAAATCGCTGACCTTGAACTGGGCGTATTTGCCGCGCCGCAGTATCTGGCTCGCGCCGGCACACCTGTGCATCCACAGGAACTGGAAGACTCCCATCATCGCGTGGTCGGCTTTTTGTGGGCGCGCACCGGCAAACCAGTGCCATACGCGTTGCACAACGCCACGGAACATCTGCAAATAAAAGGTCGTCATGTGCTGGCAGTTGACGACGGTAATGCCTATCTCGCCGCAGGCCTGGCGGGCATGGGCGTGTTGTGGCTGCCGACTTACATGTCGCGCGCGCATGTCGCTCGCGGCGAGCTGATTCCTTTGTTCGAAGACTGGCAACTGCAACCCATGCCCCTTTACGTGGCCTATCCTCCGAACCGGCATATCAGTCTGAAGTTGCGCGTGTTTATCGATTGGGTCGTGGGGTTGATGGCGTAAGCGTTGTTGGTGCATTTATTGCTAGAACGCCTGCCAATGTCGTCAAAAAACCAACACTAAGGCGACCCGAGAGCCTGTCGTGATGAGAAACAGGGCTTTCGATCAAGGAGGAACTCTCGCAATGAACATGTATATCGATATTGTTGGCGCCTGCAACCTGAGCTGCCCTTCGTGCCCGATGGGTAATTCGGAAAACACCAACTTCAAAAAAGCCATGCAAGTCGAGATGTTCAAACAGATCGTCGATAAGGCCAGCCGTGAAGGGGTAAAGTCGGTTTTTCTGTTTAACTGGACCGAGCCATTGATTCACCCGCGCATCGATGAATTTGTTGCAATCATCAATGCAGCAGGCCTGCAAAGCGGGATCAGCTCCAACTTGAATCTGGTCAAGAACATGGAAAAAGCCTTGCTGGCCAATCCTTCGTTTTTCCGTATCTCGCTGTCCGGTTTCTATCAGGAAACCTACAAGCAGGGGCACGCGGGTGGTGACATTGAAGTTGTGAAGCAGAATATGCTCAAACTGCATGAGATCCGCCAGCTGCATGGCCTGGACACGGTCGTCGAAGTCTACTACCACCGCTATCTGGATAACCTTGAAGAAGAGGGCCTGATGCGCGAGTTCAGCGAGCGTCTTGGCTTCAGGTTTGCCACCGGTTATTCCGTGATGATGCCTCTGGAAAAAACCTTCGCCATTATCGAAGGCGATGCCTCGGTGACTGCAACCGATCGCGAGACCCTGAAAAGACTGGCGTTACCGCCCTATGAAGACCTGGTGAATCTGGTCAAGCAGTTCCCTCAGCAAGCGTGCACCTTGAAAGACGATTGGCTGGTGCTCGATTGCAACGGCAACACGGTGCTGTGCTGCACGATTTTCAATCAGGCGGAGTACAGCGTCGGCAAGTACCTGGAGCTGCCGGTTCAAGAACTGATGAGCCGTAAATCCACCCAGAAAAACTGCGTCGACCTGTGCAGCCGCTGCGCAAAAAACGGTCTGCATATTTATTCGACGCAACCGAACAAGGGGCCACTGGAAAGCCACGCGGTCAACCGCATCATCGACTTCCAGCGACGCACCATTCTGGAAATGCCGATTGACAGTGAAAAGCTCGGGCGCAGCGGCGAAGTCAGTGCAGAACAGTTCGATGAAGTTGAATACCTTCGATTGAATGACGATGTGAAGACGGCGGTCGCCATCGGGGCGTTTTCCAGCGGTTATCAGCATTACGTGCTGTTTGGTCGTCTGGAAGGCCGGTTGGGTGCGGGGTTCAGCACGATGTTTTAATCGAGCTCCGGTTGCTGATTGACCCCGGATCTTGCCAGTTCAGCGAGTAGCCATTCGCTGAAGCTGCGTGCCATCGGATCCTGTTCACTGTCGCGGTGGGTCAGCAACGCCCAGTTCGACCCACGAATGCTGTCTTCGACCAACGGCTGCAACACGCCGTCAGCCCGCGCCTGACGGCTGAGCAACTGGCTCACCAGTGCGATGCCAAGCCCCGAACACGCGGCGTCCAGCAGCAATCCCGGATCGGAGAAGTTCAGGCCCTGATCCTGCTGGCCGACATCGATTCCGGCCTCGACCGCCCAATGGCTCCAATCCATTTCCCGCTCGCCATGCAATGTGGTGCGCTGTGGCGCCGGCAGCGCCAAAACGCTCGGATGACACGCCGGATAGAGCCGATCGGCGTGCAGCACTTTGAAACTGCATTCAGCCTGTGAACTGATGTCGTCGCGCACCGCCAGATCGATGGTTTGCGTGGCCATGTCCGGCACTTCGTCGGTGCTGTAAATCCACAGATCAACCTCAGGGTGCAGCGCGCGGAAATCCGCCAGGCGCGGCAACAACCAGTGCCGGGCAAACGCCGGTGTGGTGTTGAGCACCAGTTGATTGGGCTTTTGATACTGGCCCAAACGGCGAATCCCCACCGCCAATTGCTGCAGCATCGCCTGGGTGGTGCTGAGCAAATCGTGGCCGGCATCGGTCAGCGCCACGCTGCGTCCGCTGCGAAAAAACAGCGGCTGCTCCAGATACGCCTCAAGGCTGCGGATCTGCTGGCTGATCGCCGACTGCGTCAGGCTCAGCTCTTCAGCGGCCTTGTGAAAACTGCCCAGTCGAGCGGCCGCTTCGAAGCCGCGCAGGGAGCTGAGAGGCGGCCAGTGTTTAAGCATATCGATAAGCTCCGCTAATCAGTTGTCTGCTAAATCCATCGTTTGTTTGCCGATTTTACGGCCCGTAGCATAAGCGCATTGAACACAGTGGCTTAACTAACGAGGCTTATCATGCAGCACAACGACAATAAAAACAGCGCCTGGATGATGCCGGCAGAGTGGGTGACCCATGCCGCGACGTGGATGGTCTGGCCGCACAACCAGACGTTGTGGGAATCCGGTTGGCGCGTGACGCTGGCGCAGGTGCAGGAAGATTTCGCTCGCGTCGCCAATGCCATCGCCCGGTTTGAACCGGTGAAACTGGTGGTCGATCCATCGGCCATTGCCAGCGCCAAAGCCTTGTGCGGGCCGAACATCGAACTGATCCCGTTGGCGGTGAATGACAGTTGGTGCCGCGACTCCGGCCCGACGTTTGTCTGCCACCCGCAGCAAGGCCTGGCTGGCGTGAGCTGGCGCTTCAACGCCTGGGGCGGCAAGTCGGCGCACGATCTGGACGAAAGCCTGGCGCGCCGCGCGCTCAATCACCTCGGTCTGGAATGCTACGGCACGCCGCTGAGCAACGAAGGCGGGGCGATTCATGTCGATGGCGAAGGCACGCTGATCACCACCGAATCGGTGCTGCTCAACCCCAATCGCAACCCGGGCATGAGCAAAGCCGAGATGGAAGAGATCTTCAGCCGCCTGCTCGGCGTGAAGAAAACCATCTGGCTGCCGGGCGATCCGGATTACGTCACCGGCGACATGACCGATGGCCACGTTGACGGCGTCTGCGCCTTCGCCCGTCCCGGTGTGTTGTTGGTCGATGCGACGCACGATCAATCGTCGGTGTACGCCGAAGTGGCGCGGGAAAACCGTCGAGCGCTGGAGCTGGCCACCGATGCCCAAGGGCGAAAATTCGCGCTGATCGAACTGTTCGAAGCCACCGACGCAGTCGACACCGAAGCGGAAGTGTTTTGCGCCTCGTACACCAATTTCTACATCGCCAACGGCGCAATCATCATGCCGGCCTATGGCATCGAGGCGGACAACGTCGCGGCGAACGTGCTGGAAAAAGCCTTCCCCGGGCGCGAAGTGGTGCCGGTGCAGATCAACCATCTGGCGCACGGCGGTGGCGGTGTGCATTGCATCACCCAGCAGCAGCCAGCCTGGCCGATGAAGGGTTGAAACCATGACAACGCTGACCATTGCCACCACCCAGATGCTGTGCACCTGGGATTTACCCGGCAACCTTGATCGCGCCGAGCAACTCGTCCGTGATACGGCGAAGCAAGGCGCGCAAGTGATCCTCTTGCAGGAACTCTTCGCTACGCCGTACTTCTGCATCGAACAAAGCCATAAACACATGGCGCTGGCCGAGGAGTATCGCGACAGCCGCGTGCTCGCGCGATTCGCCGCACTGGCCCGCGAGTTGGGCGTGGTGTTGCCGCTGAGCTGGTTCGAGAAGGCCGGCAACGCCTACTTCAATTCGCTGAGCGTGGCCGATGCCGACGGGCGTTTGTTGGGCGTGTATCGCAAGACGCACATTCCCAACGCCATCGGTTATCAGGAGAAGGAATATTTCAGCCCCGGTGACACCGGTTTCAAAGTCTGGGACACCGCGTTCGGCCGTCTCGGTGTCGGCATCTGCTGGGATCAATGGTTCCCGGAAACCGCGCGCTGTCTGGCCTTGATGGGAGCTGAAGTGCTGCTGTATCCGACTGCCATTGGCTCGGAACCGGGCTGCGCGGCGCTGGATTCCCGCGACCATTGGCAGATGACCATGCGTGGTCACGCCGCTGCCAATCTGCTGCCAGTGGTGGCGTCGAACCGCGTCGGGCGCGAAACCGCGACCACCGATTCGAACCTGCAAATGAGCTTCTACGGTTCCTCGTTCATCAGCGATCACAAGGGCCAGTTACTCGCCACAGCAGACCGTGACAGCACCGGTGTGCTAGTGCGAAGCGTCGATCTGGCGGCCATGCGTGAAGAACGTTTGAGCTGGGGCATCTACCGCGATCGTCGTCCGGAAATGTATGGGCCGCTGCTGAGTCAGGACGGTCGCCACCTTCATGCACGCTGGAACACTCAAGGGGTTTGACATGGTTACCCACCACAAACGATTGCTCGGCGCGATGGGCCTGGCGCTGATCTGCGTGATGCCTGCGCTACACGCCGAAGACAAAACCCTGCGGCTGTACAACTGGGCCGATTATTTTGCCGAAGACACGCTGAGCCGCTTTACCGCCGAGACCGGGATCAAGGTGATTTACGACGTCATGGACGGCAGCGAAACCCTCGAAGCGAAGATGCTCTCCGGCGGCAGCGGGTACGACCTGATCTTCCCCGGCGACACCGTGGCCGAGCGCTTGATGCGCGCCGGCAGCCTGATGCCGCTGGATCAATCGAAGCTGACGGAACTGGTCGACATCGAGCCCGGTTTGCAGAAACTGCGCAGCCACTACGAGCACTCCAGCAAAGCTACGGTGCCGTATACCTGGGGCACCATCGGCCTGACCTACAACGAGGAAGAGATCAAAAAGCGCATGGCTGATGCGCCGGTCAACAGCCTCGACATGTTGTTCAAACCGGAGCTGGCGGCGAAGTTTGTCGACTGCGGAATTTCGATGATCGATTCGCCGGACGAAGCGCTGGCGGTGGTGCTCAATTACCTCGGTCGCGATCCGCGCAGCGGCAAAGCGGAGGATCTGGCTGCAGCCAGTGAATTGCTGATGAAACTGCGGCCGTACATTCGCAAATTCCAGTCGCAACCGGTGACCGATCTGGTCAACGGCAACCTGTGCCTGTCGCTGGGTTACAGCGGCGACATGACTCAAGCCCAGCGCACCTCGGACAGCGCCGGCAAGCACACGAAGTTTCAGTATCGTGTTCCGCGCGAGGGCACCACGGTGTGGATGGACACCATGGCCATTCCGGTCGACGCCAGACACCCGGAATACGCCTACGCGTTCATCAACTTCGTCATGCGCCCGGCGAACATGGCGGCGATCAGCAATTTCACCGGTTACCCGACGTCCAACGCCAAGGCGCGGGCGAGTGTCGATGCAAGCATGCGCGACAACCCGGACATCTACCTCGACGAAGCGACCTATGCGCGTTTGATCCCGGGCAAAGACATCCCTCAGGCCGACATGCGCGCACGCATGCGTACCTGGACTAAATTCAAAACTGCCACTGGCCAATGATCCACGGCCGGCGTGTTCGCCGGCCCTGTTTTTACAGGAAGAAACAGCATGTCGACTCGTCGTGAGTTCATCAAACAAGTAACGGTTGCCGCCGGTGTGGGCGCTGCGTTCATGGGCCTCGGTCTGTCGCCGGGCAAGGTGCTTGCGGCCGCTCAGGGGCGCTGGTTCATGCCCGACGAAGGCGACAAGCACGAACGCGCCTACATCGCTTTCGGCGCGCAGGACGCGATCTGGGAAGACTTCACCGAAGACGTCCAGGAAGCCCTCGGTCGCATCGCCCGTGCCATCGCCAAATATGAGCCAGTCACGGTGTTCTGCCGCCAGAACGAGCGCAGCATTGCCGAAGAATTTTGTGGCACCCGCAACATCACCTACGTCACCACGGCGCTGGACGACATCTGGATGCGCGACATCGGCGCCAACTTTGTCATCGACGACGAGGGCGGATTGGGCGCGGTGGATTTCAACTTCAACGGTTGGGGCGATAAACAGCAGCACAGCAAAGACGCGAAAATCGCCGCGCTCGTGTCCAACGGCGCACAAGCGACCTATATCCGCAGTGAGTTGACGGGCGAGGGCGGTGCTATCGAAGTCGATGGCCACGGCACCGGGATCATGACCGAGAGCAGCTGGATCAACCGCAATCGCAATCCGGACTGGAGCAAGGCCGACGTCGAAGCGGAATTGAAAGAGCGTTTGGGGCTGCGCAAAATCATCTGGCTGCCGGGGATCAAGGGCAAGGACATCACCGATGCTCACGTCGATTTCTACGCGCGCTTCATCAAGCCCGGTGTGGTGATCGCCAACCTCGATACCGACCCTGAATCCTACGATCACAAAGTCACGCTGGCGCACCTGGAAATCCTCAAGAACGCCACCGATGCCGACGGGCGCAAATTGCAGATACACACGATTTCGCCGCCACTCAATCCGCGCAAAAGCAAGTTCAGCAAAAACAACCCGGACTTCGCTGCCGGCTACATCAACTACTTCGTGATCAACGGCGCGATCATCGCCCCGGAATTCGGCGACAAAGCGGCGGACAAGAAGGCCTTCGATCTGCTGTCCGCGCTGTACCCGGATCGCGACATCGTGCTGCTGAACATCGATGCCATCGCGGCCGGTGGCGGCGGGATTCACTGCGTAACCAGCCATCAACCACAGGCGTGATTGACTCTTTCGCGGATCAAGCCAACTATCGGCGCATAACAACATGACCGATGGAACAAAACTTGATCGAACGACGCCAATTCAGCGGAGGCATGAAGGGGAAAAACCTCCGCTATCTGAATGAGCAAAGCGCTGATAGCCCGCGCCTGACCCGTACCGGTTTTCTGCTGCTGGAACACTTTTCGCTGCCGGCGTTTACCCAGGCGCTGGACACGGTGGTGACCACCAATCTGCTGCGCCCGGGGCTGTTTGCCTCGCGCACGTTCGGCTTGGGCGACGGCGAAGTGGTCAGTGATCTGGGGCTGGTGATTCGGCCCGATGCACGTCTTGATTTGGCAGCGCTTGAAGAGCTGGATCTGCTGGTAGTGTGTGGCGGTTATCGCACCGAGCTGCGCGCGAGTGATGAGTTTATCGGCTTGCTCAAAGCGGCGGCGGAGCGGGGCGTCAGTCTCGCCGGTTTGTGGAATGGTTCGTGGTTTCTCGGCCGCGCGGGTTTGCTCGATGGCTATCGTTGCGCGATCCACCCGGAGCATCGCCCGGCACTGACCGAAATCGCCAAAGCCACCCACGTCAGCAGCGAACCGTATGTGATCGATCGCGATCGGCTCACGGCGTCTAGCCCGTCCGGGGCGTTTCACATGGCGCTGGACTGGATCAAAAGCCTGCACGGCAAGGCGCTGGTTGAAGGCATCGAAGACATTCTGGCGTTTGAGGAATCGCGCTACCGACGGATCAAGCCGGACGAAAACATCTGCGTCAGTGCGCCGCTGCGTGAAGTGGTGAAGCTGATGGACGCCAATCTCGAGGAGCCGCTGGAGCTGGAACAACTGGCGGTGTACGCCGGGCGCTCGCGTCGGCAACTGGAGCGATTGTTCAAGGAACAACTGGGCACCACACCGCAGCGCTATTATCTCGAACTGCGGATTACCGAAGCGCGGCGTTTGCTGCAACACACTGAGCTGTCGCAGGTTGAAGTGTTGGTGGCTTGTGGATTTGTCTCGCCGAGCCATTTCAGCAAGTGCTACAGCGCGTTCTTTGGTTATCGTCCTTCAAAGGAAAAGCGTCTGGTGAAATAGGCGCGTTTTGGAAGTCTCTGTTTTAAAACAAAAAATATTTCACTTCGTGCTTCCCAAACCTCACAAACCTTGGTAAATTGCGCCCCGTTCTCACAGCGAACCTAACGAAGTAACTGGAAAGAGCAGTAGGGGCGTCGCCAAGCGGTAAGGCAGCAGGTTTTGATCCTGCCATGCGTTGGTTCGAATCCAGCCGCCCCTGCCATATTCGAAAAAACGCCAACTTCGCAAGAAGTTGGCGTTTTTTTATGCCTGCGATTTGGCCAGGCTTGGTGATACAGGCGTGGGGGGGGGGGGGGGGGGGGGGGGGCGCGGGGGCGGCGGGGGCGGCGGGGGGGGGGGGGGGGGGGGGGGG